>JBDRPM010000029.1:0-14731 GCA_043827005.1 Pseudomonadota bacterium
GAACGAAAACTCATCCATCTGCTGCGTTGCTGCGCAAAGCTGAAATCCTCATGTACTACAGTACACTCCGGTTTCAGCTTTGCTTGCGCCTTGCATATGGACAAGTTTTCATCCAAACACGGGTTTTCGGTCAGGCACTAACTAATACTGTTTTTTTAACTGCGGCCTTCTGCTTATTCTTTGTATTTAGCACAAATAAATGATAATATAGCCCAAGTTTAAACTTATACAAGGGAGAAAAACCAAATGGCAAAATCAGAAGATTCCAAAAAAGAAGAAAAGAAAAAACCATTGAAAACCGCCAAGGAAAAGAAACAGGCCAAACTAGAAAAAAAGAAAAATAAATAAAAACAGAAATTGACACGCCTGATAATGACTCTCCTGAGCAATTGCGGCCAATCTATCAGGCTTGTCAATCCATCATGAATCAATCCGATGCGATTATCATATCGTCTGAATCTTTCCGGGGTCATCATTATGGACATAACCATCCTTTAAGCATTCCCCGGGTTGCATTAACAATCGATCTGATCACAAGCTATCGTGTGCCGGCACCCCATGAATATTGTGAAGCCCGCAAAGCAAGCTTTGAGGAACTGACCTGGTTTCACACCAGCACCTATGTCAATGCCTTGCAGGAATGCCAGGATTCCGGCCGGGTCAGTTCTGGAATGCGCCGGCAATTTAACCTTGGAAATTTTGAAAACCCCTTCTTTGACAATATGTTTACCATACCCGCACTGGCGGCCGGGGGCAGCATTCAGGGAGCAGAACTTGTTCTTTCAGGGTCAATGGCATTTAACCCTGCCGGCGGCATGCACCATGCTGTACCGGGAAAAGCGCGGGGCTTTTGTTATTTTAATGATGCGGTCCTGGGAATCATACGTCTTCGCAAGGCTGGATGGCGCATTCTGTATTTTGACCTGGATGCACATCACGGTGACGGCGTGCAACAGGCTTTTGAAGATGATCCCGATGTATTAACCGTTTCTTTCCATATGGATACAGCCTATGCTTATCCCCGGCGCAATGGGAACCTTTCTGATATTGGAAGCTGTGGTACCGCAGTCAATCTGCCATTGCCAAAATCAGTCAATGACAGTGAATATCGACTGGCCTTTCAAACCCTTTGGCCAAAATTATTAAAAAGGTTTAACCCGGATGCCGTTGTTCTTCAAACCGGAACCGATATTCTATACAATGACCCATTGGGCAAATTTAACATATCCAACCGATTGTTCCTGGAAGTGGTGGCACAGGTAAAAAAAACCGCCCCCAGGCATCCGAACGGGGTTCCCCGCCTGCTGGTCCTGGGCGGTGGCGGATATCATCCAATTTCCCTGGCACGATGCTGGACAGGCGTATGGAACATCCTGGCGGATTGGAATATGCCGGCCAGCCTCCCGGATCAGGGACGTTTTATGCTGCAAAACCTTCTTTGGAAAGATGAAGAGGATCATGATCCACAAACCCTTTTCAATCTGCTTGACAGCCGTTACGATGATCCCATGGATGGCCCTGTCCGGGATGAAATCTCTTTAAATGTGAATTGCCTGCTGCACACCCACCCCTTCTTTTCCAGATAAAAGTGCGAAAGCGCCCTGCCTCCGGGAGCAGTGATCAAAACTGATTTTGATATCAAAAAATATAAACCATATAAAATATCTGCGTTCAATGAATTGCATTTTAAATTCCATCAGGTTATTATAATAACTTAAGATGCTTACGATTCAATAAAAGACAGTCCGCTCTTTTTTTATTCAAAAGGAATAGCATTCATGATAATCCGATATGAGACCGCAGGAAGTATCAATGGGCTTGAAACTATCATCCATGATGTTTTGACCCACAGCGCAATTACCGGGCTGCTGATCTTAAGTTGTGACAATAACCAGTTTACAGCCGACAGGATCAACCCTGTTCTAAAAAAAATCAATGTCCCGGTGCTGGGCGGCATTTTCCCCTCGATTGTCTACGGAAATGAGCTATGGAACAACGGCAGCATTGTCCTTGGATTGACGAACCTCAAAGAAGTCCACCTTATTGACCAGCTAAGCAACGATCAACTGAATTACGAAGACATTCTGGACAAAAAAATCCCGGATATGGGTGACAGTAAAACCATGATGGTCTTTGTAGATGGTTTTGCCAAACGGATCAGTTCGTTTATTGAAGGCCTGTTCTCTGTATTTGGACTGGATATCAACTATATCGGCGGTGGTGCCGGCTCATTGAGCATGAAACAAAAACCCTGCCTTTTCAGCAATCAGGGCCTGGTGGAAGATTGTGCGGTTATCGGGCTTTTGAATGCCCACAGCGGCGTTGGGGTCAGCCATGGCTGGACCGTACTCAACGGTCCCTATAGGGTGACAGAATCAGACCACAATACAATTAAAACCCTTGACTGGCGTCCGGCATTTGAAGTCTATCATGAAGTGGTTGCAGCCCATGCAGAAAAATCGCTCACCCAGGATAATTTTTTTGAGATTTCCAAAGCATATCCATTTGGAATTGCCCGCATGAACAATGAACAAATTGTTAGAGATCCGATTCTAAGCAAGCCTGATCAAAGTCTTGTCTGTGTTGGCGAAGTTCCGGAAGGATCTATTGTCTCTATTTTAAACGGTGACAATGCCTCTTTAATCAAAGCTGCCGGCACGGCTGTCCAGATCGGGATTGCGTCTTTTCCATCACACAAAACCAAGGAAACCATTTTTATCATTGATTGTATTTCAAGGGTTTTGTTTTTAGAAAATCAGTTCAAACTTGAACTTGAAGCTGCTCACTATGGAGATCTTCCACTGGTGGGGGCTTGTTCGTTGGGAGAAATTGCCAATTGCGGCAATGAATTTTTGGAATTTTACAACAAAACCTGTGTCGTGGCTGTGTTAGAAAAATGAAACATGATACCATTCTTCATCTACAGATTTTTTATGAAATGGCCATGTCCATTGGGAACAGCCTGGATCTGAGTAAAATGCTCAAATCCAGCCTGACACTCTATCTTAAAAAATTATCCTGCTCCAGCGGCGTTATTTATCGAACCGTTTGCAGACCCGACAATATGTGGCAATTTATTCCCCAATGCGCTATTCCCCGCAATGCAGACAAAAAACAGATCAACCACCATTCAATTGCAATAATTCCTGACCCACTCAATGGCCAGAAATTACAATCTTTTTTATCCTCACTTCCCCTCTCCGGAAAAACAGATACAGGAAAAACCTATCATATCATGATATTACCCGAGTTTGGTATTGTTTTATTATTGAAACCCGGAGACCCAATTGATCCAAATACCATCCGATCTTTGATGAATATTAACAGCAAATTGGCCGGGTCTGCCATAGCCTGCCTACAAAATGAAAAAATCGAACAGATGAATCAGCAATTGTCCAAGGAAATACTTGTCCGAAAAAAAGCAGAAACAGCAAAAAATCAATTCCTTGCCAACATGAGCCATGAACTGTTAACACCCATGAATGGCATCATAGGATTAAACAAACTCCTGCTTGATTCAGGCCTGACTCTCGAACAACAGGATCTCTCAAATTCTTTAAATACAGCTGCAGACGTTCTTTCAAATATTTTAAACAACCTTTTTGAATTTTCAACAATTGAAGCAAAAAAATTGGAACTTGAAGATATTACGTTTGACATGTCTCATCTGATTTCTGATTTGATCAAGGCTGCAGGCCCTAAAGCTGATGCTAAAAACATCAAGCTTCAGTCAAGTATACACCCGGGGATTCCCAAAAACCTTAGAGGGGATTCCACAAAAATCAATCAAATTTTGACCCGTCTGATCGATAATGCCATTAAATTCACTGAAACCGGAATTGTAGAAGTTCAAGTTTACCCCCAAGTTGAATCACCATCCCAAAAACCACCTGAGACCATAAGTCTTGATAAGATCGGCATCACATTTTCAGTCTCAGATTCAGGAATCGGTATTCCTGATCAGTGTTGTCCGGTTAGGTTCTTGCAAGTAAAAATCCATTAAATTTATTAAAAATTTTTCATTTTTCTATTGACAAATGTGCGCAAAAAAATTGCGCGCCTTGAAAATTATATTTCAAGGAGGCCAATATGGCGCACATTTCAGTCTTAAAAAAACAATTACAGTCTCTAAATTTTGACAAATTCATGTTCCCTCTGATACAGTTGTACCCCATGGCACCAGAATTAAAATCACGCGGGGATCGACCATTAAAAATGACCTTTGAGGATCAGCTAAATGCGTTGGTGTATTTTCATCTTCAGGAACACAAATCTGCCCGACACCTGCTTCAGGACCTCAAAGAAAATGTTTTTGCCAAAGAGCATATCGCTCCGGATGTAGGCATTAGCCGTAGCAGTTTTTCTGAGGCGATAAATCACCGAGGCCTTGAACAACTTCAATTCCTATTTGAAAATCTCTATAAAAAGGCCCTTGGGGTTCTTCCGAAAGAGCATGCGCAATTAGGAGAACTGGTTTCCATTGATGGCAGTTTAATTGATGCGGTGTTATCAATGTACTGGGCAGATTACAGAAAGGGTGCGAAAAAAGCCAAAGCTCATTGTGGATTTGATATCAACCATGGCATTCCAAGCAAAATATATCTTACGGAAGGCAACGGAGGAGAACGCCCCTTTGTTACACGTATCCTGTCCAAAGGGCAAACCGGTGTAATGGACCGTGGATATCAATCGCATAAGGATTTTGATCTGCTCCAGGCAGAAGGAAAACATTTCGTTTGCCGCATCAAATCAAGGACGACAAGAACCATTATCAAACAGCACGATATTACTCCGGACAGTCATGTGTTTTATGATGCCCTGGTTCTCCTTGGTACTCCGGGTCAGAATCAAACCGAATCTCCTGTTCGCGTTGTCGGGTATGAAATCTCAGGGGTCAAATACTATGTAGCCACGGATAGACATGATTTGACAGCAGAACAGATAGCCAGCGTTTATAAACTCAGATGGACCATTGAAAACTTTTTCAAATGGTGGAAAGAGCACCTGAAAGTGTATCATCTGATTGCCCGCAGTGAATATGGGCTTATGGTTCAAATTCTTGCAGGCCTCATCACTTATTTGCTGCTTGCGATCTATTGCCGTGAACAATTTGATGAGATAATCTCAATTAAAAGAGTTCGGCAGTTGCGGACTGCAATCTTGAATGATCTTTTCACCAGCTGTGATGATCCACCGGGTTTAGACAGGAACAATATTGTCAAAGATCAAAAAATATTAACACAAGCAAAAACCTAACCGGACACTACTGATTCCTGATCAGAAAAAAGAACTTCTTTTTGAAACCTTTACACAGGCAGACGAATCAGACACTCGCAAATACGGAGGTATCGGCCTGGGCCTTGCCATTTGCAAACAATTGGCAATGTTATTGAATTGTCAGATTGACGTATCCGGTAACACAGGTGGGGGCTCAATATTTTCATTCACTGTTCTTTTGAAACAAACAAAACCATCGGAAATGGCAGGGTCTGCCAATACCAATATCATTACGCCAACAGACCTTAATGTTCTGGTGGTGGATGACAATTCATTAAACCGAAAAGTCATTGAAGGACTCTGTAAAAAACTGGGATGGAAAACACAATGGGCCAGTGATGGCAGTCAGGCTGTAGACATCTTAACCAAAACAGAATATGACCTGATTCTTATGGACTGCCAGATGCCGGTTATGGATGGCTACCAGGCCACCCAAATGATCAGAGATCCGTATTCTTCAGTTTTAAAACATGATGTTCCCATCATTGCGGTTACAGCCAATATCAGTGACGAAAACCGCAAAAGATGTCTGGATGCCGGGATGAACGATTTCATTTCAAAGCCAGTTAATTTACAAAAAATTAAAACCGTTTTAAATACAGTGATAGAACAAAGAAACCATCATAATATAGGAAAACATTAATTTTCACATCACCCACTTAATAGAACAAAGCTTTATATTGACAGTTTACGAAAAATAGAGTTAAATACCATCTTAACCGTAACCGCATGAAATTCTTAACAATCGTCCAAGTCTTATTCGGAGGGAACATGTTTACAAAAAAATACTTGAGCGCCAAACCCATTTGCAAAGTAAGTTTTAAAGTCCTTAAAAAGAATATAGGAGACGCCCAATCCGTCAACATTGTTGGTGAATGGAACAACTGGGACCTTGATGGCAGCCCCATGAAAAAATTAAAGAACGGGGATTTTTCCTGTCAGATTGATCTTGATCAAGACAAGGCTTTTCAGTTCCGATATCTTGTAGACAAAACAACATGGTTCAATGATGAAAGTGCGGATGCATATTATCCATCTCCGTTTCCCGGCATTGATAATTCTGTTATTGCGCTTTAATTTTATTGTTTGAACCCGGCACAGGTCTAAAGCCGGGCACAACATTTTTACGGATGACCCGGAGTCATGGGAAATAAGTGGCACAGGCATCATCTGATTCCCAGGCCATCACTTTGGAAACACGGAGGTCTTCTTTAAGTTTTTCGTCTAAAAAGGCTTGAACCTGCTGTGCAATATACACAGCAATTCGTTCCGATGTTGGCTGCATATTTTCAAACATCCCAAGTTCATTTAAAAACTTGTGATCCAGCTCACCATCAACCACCTGGCGAACCGCTTTTTTAATATCACCGAAATCGGCAAGAACACCGGCTGAATTTAATTTTTCGCCGACAACACAGACTTCTATTTTCCAGTTATGACCATGCAGGTTCTCACATTTATGACCCACCATGGTCAATTGATGGGCCCCTGCAAATTTACTTTTTACCTTAAGTTCAAACATTGGGTGCAATCCTTTAAGTGAATTAAAGATTCTTAAAAAGATTTTTCAGTTTATTGGATATTTTATTTGAATCCAGCCGGTCAAATTCCTGGAGGAGTTCAATTTGTTTCTGATTAAGCCCTGAAGGTGTTTTGATAATCACTTTTACAATCTGATCCCCCCGCCTGCCCGTGCGCAAAGAAGCAATCCCTTCTCCATGGAGTTTAAAAACATCACCATATTGTGTCCCTTTTGGAATCGTCAGTTTTTGCTCTCCCACCAGAGTTGGAATCTTAATCTTATCGCCCAAAGCCGCCTGGACAAATGAGATATCAATGGCACAGATCACATCGGTGCGATCCCGCTGAAAAAATTTATGAGGGCTCACATTAATGACCACATACAGGTCTCCTGCCGTTCCTTCAGGTGTTGGTGCTCCCTCTCCTTCACCCGTAAGCCGCAGCTTTGAACCCACATCCACACCTGCCGGAATCTTGACCTGAACCTTTCGGGTGACCTCAACTCTTCCGGCCCCGCGACATTTTTTACACGGATTGCTGATCACACTCCCCTGTCCCTTGCAATACGGACAACTGGTTTTTACTTTGAAAAAACCCTGATTCTGAATAAACTGTCCTGATCCATGGCAATGGGAACAGGTTTCAGGTCTTGAGCCCTCTTCACACCCTGATCCTGAACAAACATCGCACAGATCGAGTTTGGGTATGGAAATGGTTTTTTCGGTTCCAAAAGCTGCTTCCATAAAATCAATGGTCATGTTGTATTGAAGGTCAGACCCTCTTCTGACCCGCTGGCCACGACCACCTGAAGAACCAAACCCGAAAAAATCTTCAAAAATATCACCAAAGCTTGAAAAGACATCTTCAAACCCGCTGGAGCCAGAATGACCTGAATTCTCTAGTCCCCGGTGACCAAATTGATCATAAATCTGACGTTTTGAATCATCATTCAAAACGCTATACGCTTCAGAAGCCAGTTTAAATTTTTCTTCGGCCTTTTTATTATCCGGATTCTTGTCCGGATGGTATTTGATCGCCTTTTTCCGATATGCCTTTTTCAGCTCTTCTTTTGAAACATCTCTGGCAACGCCCAGCACTTCGTAGTAGTCTTGTTTTTCTGTCATATGGTCTAACCTGTTCCAGTTGTTTGCAACCCTGTTTTAAATTGTGTTCTTCCCATTATTGTGATACTTTTTCAACCTGCCGTGACAAATAACATACAATAACCCAGAAATCCAGGTTGTCAACGATGAATAAAGAGCTCGATTTTGTCCAGGAAATGTTTGACCGCATTGCACCCCGGTATGATTTTTTAAACCGCCTGTTAAGCCTGCGCCAGGATATTGTCTGGCGGACTCAAATGGTCAAAGCCGCTGCTTTAAAACCTGGCAGCAGGGTTCTGGATGTGGCCTGCGGGACCTGCGATGTGGCCCTGGAAGTCAGTGCTCAATTAAAAAACAGGGTCACTGTTTTCGGGCTGGATTTTTCGTACAACATGTTACGCCTGGGTCAGCAGAAACTTGAGCAACAAAAATCAAAAAACATAACGCTACTGAATGGTGATGCACTTTCCCTTCCATTTAAGGACCATCTTTTTGACGGGGTGTTCATTGCTTTTGGTATCCGGAATATCATGGATCGGCAACGCGCAGTTCATTCATTTTTGAACGTATTAAAACCCAATGGCAGACTGGCGGTTCTGGAATTAACCACGCCTGAAAAAGGGTGGCTTAAGTCGCTGTACCTGCTTTATTTTCAAAAGATACTGCCGTTGATCGGATCATTTTTTTCAAAAGACAACAAGGCGTATACGTATCTGCCCGAATCGGTATTAAAATTTCCCACCCCCACTCAATTTTCAAGAATAATGAGCCAGGCCGGATTCCAAGATGTCCGGTTCAAACAGATGACCTTTGGGATTGTTACCCTGTTTATCGGCTCTAAACCCTGAAGATTTTATATTACAGGATCTCAGACATATCCTTTTTAAGAATCGTTGGTTTGAGCCAGTTTTCATCGTCTCTTTTGGGATACCCGATATTATAATGCAGCCCCCGGCTTTCTTTTCGAATCAAAGCTGACTGGATAATCAAACCGGCAAGAGTTGCCAGATTTCTCAATTCGATCAGATCCGCTGTCACCTTAAAATCCCAATAATACTCATTGATCTCTTCCTGGATGTTTTTAATCCGTCTTAATGCCCGCTGCAATCGTTTGTCTGACCGGACAATTCCCACATAATTCCACATCAAACGCCTGATTTCATCCCAGTTATGAGAGACCACAATGGCTTCATCGCTGTCCACAGTACCGGTTGTGTCCCATTTGATAAGATCAACAGCAACCTTGTTGGTTAACACTTTGAACTCCCTGGCAGACGACTCATAGGCCCGATGGGAATAAACCAAAGCTTCCAGAAGAGAGTTTGAGGCCAGTCGATTGGCGCCGTGAAGTCCGGTGCAGGCGGTTTCGCCAACGGCATAAAGCCCAAGGACATCTGTTTTTCCGTCCAGATCAGTCAACACACCGCCGCACATATAATGGGCTGCCGGCACAACCGGTATCGGTTCTTTGGTCATATCGATCCCGAATTCCAGACATTTTTTATAAATATTGGGGAACCGGTTCCTGATAAATTCAGGATCTTTATGGGTGATGTCCAGAAAAACCGAATCTGCCCCGGTTTTTTTCAATTCACTGTCAATGGCCCGGGCCACAATATCCCTACAGGCAAGTTCCCTGTCCGGGCTGTATTTTTCCATAAACTGCCGACCCTGGGCATCGATCAGTTTGGCCCCTTCCCCTCGAACCGCTTCAGAAATCAAAAAGTTTTTGGCATCCGGATGATACAAACAGGTGGGATGAAACTGAACGAACTCAAGATTGGCAACCGATGCGCCAGCCCTGTAGGCCATGGCAATACCATCTCCTGTAGCAATATCCGGATTGGAGGTGTAAAGGTACACTTTGCTGGCTCCCCCGGTGGCAAGCAAGGTAATCCCGGCGTAAAAAGTTATAATCGTGCCGGTCCTGTTGTCCAGAACATAGGCCCCGCAGCATATATTGTCCTGTTGACTCCTGGTTTGTCCATTTTTTGAGCTGTTTGAAACCGTAATCAGATTAACCGCTATATGGTCCTCTAAAATAGTAATATTTTTATTTTTTTTAACATTTCCAATCAGGGTATCTTCAATTTCTTTGCCGGTTAAATCCTGGGCATAAACAATTCTTTTGGCTGAATGTCCGCCTTCCTTACCCAGGGAAAAGTCATATTCTCCATCACCCTGCCGGTTAAAATGAGCCCCCTGACTGACCAGCTCTTTGATCCTTTGAGGACCGTTTTCCACGACCATCTGCACCACGTTTTTATCGCACAGCCCATCTCCGGCATTCAGGGTATCTTGAACATGCAGATCAAAAGAATCCAGATCGGAGAACACAGCTGCCACACCGCCCTGGGCCAGGGCGGTATTGGTCTTTTGAATCTGTTTTTTGGTGACAATGGTAACCGTACCCAAATGAGCCACTTTCAGGGCATAGCTTAAACCGGCAATACCGCTGCCAATAATTAAAAAATCCGTTCTAATGGTCATAACAAACTGCTTCTTTTCTTTTTACGTGTGCTTAACCCGAAAATAAACCCGATAATCAGAACGCCCGGGCCAATCAAGTACCATAATTTGATTTCATTGCTTGAATCATTTTCAAGCTTTTCAATCCTTTTTTTCTGGTCTTCAAACTGAGCCACCATCTTTTTATATTCTGCCTCAAGCTCTAAAAACTGTCCGGATTTTTCTTTTAGTTGATTGTATTTTTCTTCAATTTGAACCAGACTGGCATTTTTAATGACCAGTTGTTTGTTTTCCTCTTCTATGGTGGTCAATTTTGCCATCAGCTTTGAATTATCTATGTTCAATTGTTCGACAAGCAAGGCATCAGGAACTTTGGGAGTTAAAAACCGTGATAACACCCATCCTTGTTTTCCCCCCATGGTCTGGACATGGGACCAATCCTCCTGATGCTCTAAAATTTCAAGTTTTGTACCCGATTTTAACATGAGCACGATTTTATGATCCACTCCCGGACCTGTCCGCATGGTGATGTTGGTCACGCCAGTGACATAAATATTTTCAGCCAGAGAATAAGGGATGGAAAAAACCAGCATAAAGAATATAGCCAAAAGGCTTTGAACTATTTTTTTCATTCAGTACCTGTCTCCTGTTAAATTTTAACAATTGTTTGGTTTATGTCAGTTTCATCCTTTATCATTGCACGTCTGCAAGATCAATATGAAATGCTTTGTCTGGGATGATTAGAAACAATACAACATGGATAAAACAATTAATTTGTTTTCTGCTTTTGTCTGGAATTATAGAACTGCATGGGATCCATTGTTTTATAGCTTTCAGTCCGGACATATTCAAGAAAAACCATCACCGCCTCTGGCCCTTGAAACCCGACAAACCCGAAAACCGGTTCCTGCTTCTCATTTAAAAACCGGGTGTCAGGATATCCCCGAACATTAAACGCTTGTGTCAGTTTTCCTTCTTTATCCCCATTCACCTGGATACAGACAAACTCTTTGTTCAAAAATTCAATCACCCGGGAATCTGAAAAGGTCACCCGGTCCATTTTCACACAATACGGGCAGCGATCTGATTTAAAATGCAGCAATATCTTCTTGTTCTCCTGCCTGGCCTGAACCATCCCTTCAGGATATGATTTCCAGTCAATGGCGGCACATCTTCCAACCGAAGGGAAAAACAACACCATTACCAAACCGAGAATATATAGTTTATGGACCATAATCTTCCTTTCTTTAATTTTTAAATTATGATTATATCCAAACAGATGCCTGATGAACAGTTTATATTTCTATCAACAGCAATTAAATCAAACAAATTTAAAAAAGCCTTTTCTTTTTTTAATTAACTTATGTATAACTATAGAAACGATTCTGAATGAGCATTCATTTTTTTGCGAATAAGCACTGTTTTTTTTTGCAAAACCCCTAACACGAAGGAGGAAAGATGGCTGTCTTTCAATGGAACACCCCATTTTGGCCCAAAGGCGTAAAAACAGACTGTAGCAATTATCACTTTCCTGTATTTAAATTTTTAGATGATTCGGCTAAAAACTATCCGGATAAAATTTACACGATCTTTAATGGGGCCAGCAGAACCTATGCCCAGGTCAAAGACACGGCAGACAGAATTGCAGCGTTTCTGGCAGGCAAAGGCATTAAAAAAGGCGACAAGGTTGCCATTTTCCTGCCCAATATCCCCCAGTTCCCTGAAATTTTGTTCGGCATTCTCAAAGCAGGGGCCATTGCGGTCAATTGCAACCCTGTGTATACTGCTCCGGAACTTAATCATCAGCTAAAGGACTCCCGGGCAAAAATGGTATTTTGCATGGATCATCCCATCTTTTATCCGAATACGGTAAAAGCCATAGAAGGTACGGGTGTGGAAACGATTATTCTCTGCAATATCAAATCCTATCTGCCAAAAATCAAAGCGATTCTGGGCGGTCTTTTAGGCAAACTGCCCAAAGCAGACAATGTCAACCCAGCCCATTTAATGTTTGACGATGTTGTGGCCTCGTCCAGGCCTGAACCGCCAACAATTGACATTGACCCTGAAAAAGATACGGCTGTCATGCTCTATACCGGCGGTACCACAGGACTGCCCAAAGGGGCTGAACTCACCCACACCAATTTCACCTATGATGTGACAGCCATTTTTGAATACGCCCGGTTTACCCATATAAAAGACAAGGGGCCCGAAGCCATGCATGAGGGAGGATTTCACTCCTTTTTAGGTGTACTGCCCTGGTATCACAGTTTCGGTATAACCGTTGCATTGCTGCTTTCAGCCAGACTGGCTGCCAAACTTATCTGTATCCCGGACCCAAGGGCAGGTAAACCACCGTTTACCGAAGTACTCAAAGCCGTGCAAAAATATAAACCCACCTTTATGCCGGCAGTTCCCACGATCTTTGTCGCCTTTACCAACCATGCAAAGATCAATGAATATGATCTGTCCTCTTTGATGGGATGTTTTTCCGGCGGTGGCCCCCTGCCACCGGAAGTCTGTCATCAGTTTGAAGAAAAAACCGGTTCCATTATTTTTGAAGGATATGGCCTTACGGAGACAGCACCCGTAGCCAGTGTCAACCCCACAAACAAAGAAAACCGGAAAATCGGTTCTATTGGATTCCCCCTGCCCGGGACCGATATAAAAATTGTTGACCTTGAAAACCCGTCCAAAGAACTGGAACGAGACATTGAAGGCGAAGTGGCCATCTGTGGCCCACAGGTCATGAAAGGGTATTGGAATCGCCCGGATGCCAACGCTGAATCCTTTGTCCAGATTGACGGCAACCGGTATTTTCTCACCGGAGATATCGGCAAAATCGATTCAGACGGGTATATCAGCATCACGGACCGTAAAAAAGACATGATCATTGTGGGTGGATTCAATGTCTATCCCCGGGATGTTGAGGATATTTTATACACCCATCCCAAAATTGAACTGCTGGCCGTGGTCGGTGTGCCAGACTCCAAAAGCGGCGAACAGGTCAAAGCCTTTATCAAACTAAAAGCCGGCCAGACTGCCACTCAAGAAGAAATCATAGCGTTTTGTAAAGAAAATATGACAGGTTATAAACGCCCGAAAATTATTGAATTCAGGGATGAAATCCCGGTATCCAATGTGGGAAAAGTCTTAAGACGCGTTCTCAGGGACGAGGCGCGCAAAGCCTGACCCTGAGGGTTGAATCTCTGCCATTAATCGAAAACAGCCGGATCTTTTCTGATGCGGCTGTTTTCACAGGCCTGGCGAATCTTATCCAGCAACTCATTCATGATTGCAGGCTTAATGACACAATCAAAAGCACCGAGCTTCATTGCGGCAATACCAAAATCCACAGAAGTTTGACGCGTGAGGATGATGACTTGAGTTCCAGGCGTATCTGCCTTGATCTGTTTCAACAGTTCCAAATCCTCCAGGATAATCACATCAAATTCTTTTTGCTTTAAACTCTTTAAAGCAGATGCCGTGTCTTTTATCCCCTGTGTGTTCATATTGGCAGTGTTTAGTCTTTTGACCAGCATCTGTCTGAAATCATCGTCATCATCGATAATCAGAATTCTTACATCGTCCATGCTTCACCTTGTGGTTTCCATTCATATTGATTGATCCTAGCCACCATGCAGCCGGGCATGATATTCAAAATATCGACCACTGCACTGGAATCTTCCTGTCCGATCTGATCCACGGTCATTTGGGTTATCAGATGCCCTGTTTCATTTAACACATGCATTTTTTCACCGGCCTGAAGACCATGGACTTTGCCAAGCCCAAAAAAAATCTCAAGCCCCTGTGCACTTTTCTTTATCCGATATATTTCTGCAACACCTTGTTGTGCCCGTTTTGAATCAATTTCCCCGGACATCTGAAAAATCAATCCCCCAGCCATAACAGTCATCAGAAAAAATGAAAGCGCGATAAGCCAGGAGGGAATCCCTGTATAACGCTTTATCAGTGAAAGCTCCCCGTTTCTCAATGCACTGGCACTGTCATATACGGTAACGGTAAAGGTGGACCGATCAGCCAGTTTTTGATGATATTTGGGTTTGATTTCAGACAAATCATCAAAAATAATTTTCATGGAATACACGCCCGGGTGTGTTGTCGATGCAGCAGACAATTTGGCCCGCCACATCTGAACCCCAAGCCAGAACCCTTTGAAAATCGTTTCTTCAAATGCAAGGGTCAAATCCGGCGTATCCGTTGTCACACGGATGTCATTCACGGTTGTCAGCTTGCCGTAAGCATCCCCTGTAAGCATGATGGATTCCCCTTTTATAATATTCAGGTGATTGACCGGTTGCCTATGGACGGATATCAATACGTCGAAAACACTGAACAGT
>JBDRPM010000030.1:0-26110 GCA_043827005.1 Pseudomonadota bacterium
GCTCAGGTCCAGCCGGAATCGCTGCAGCCTGGGAACTGGTTAAAAACGGTTGCAGTGTCACCATGCTTGAAAAAGAAAAAATGGCTGGCGGTCTTCTCCGGTATGGCATTGGTCCTCACCGTCTGCCAAGGCAGATCCTGGATAGAGAACTTGATTTTCTGGTGCAGTCCGGCGTTCAGATTAAAACAGATAATCCAGTAGACTTAAAATCAGGCCTCAAAGCCCTGAAAAAGCAATATGACGGCGTGATCATCACCACAGGTTCCTGGAAAGACCGGAAACTGGGCATTCCCGGAGAGGATCTGGAAGGTGTTGAAGGCTGCATCGCATTCTTACAGCGCTATTATAATGGTAAAGCTCCCAAAACGAAAAAAGCGGTTGCGGTTATCGGCGACGGCAATGCCGCCTTTGATCTGGCAAGGGTTTTAAGACGTGCGGGATCTGAGGTCAGCATTATTTCATGGTTCTCAAAAAACAGCATTCCGGCAGATGCCCAAGAGGTTGAAGGTGCTTTAAGAGAAGGTGTTACCATCATTGACAACACCAGCGTGGTAGCGTTTGAAGGCAGAAACAAACAATTAAAAATCCTGGTCTGCAAAGCCACCCAACCGGGAAAGACGCCGGATAAAAACAACATGATCTGGCCTGAGATTCTCACAAACGGTCCGGATATCCGCCTGGATTTTGAACAGGTGTTTATGGCCATCGGCCAGACCGGCAGCCTGACCCCAACCCCTAAAAGTGTTCAAAAGGGTGACGGTCTGGTCATTACCAGCGCAGGTTTTATTGATACAGACAACCATGGCACAGGCATGGCATCCATTTTTGCAGCAGGGGATGCAGCCACAGGTCCATCCACAGTGGTCCATGCCATGGCCCAGGGAAGGAATGCCGCTTTAAAGGCATTGAACCTGATCTGCGGACTGGATATCGAGTCAACCCTTAAAACTGTTCGGCCTGCTGACAAAGCGTTTGCGCCTGTTCCCACGGATATTCCGCAGCAGCCCCGGGTTCTTATGCCCATGATCACACCATCAAAGATTGCCAGCAATTTTTCTGAGATTGCAGCAGGGCTTACAGAATCACAGGCACAGGCTGAAGCCGGCCGGTGCCTGCAGTGCGGGGGATGTTCCGAATGTCTGGTCTGTCAGCAGGTGTGCCAGGCAAAAGCTGTGAACCACATTCAGCAGCCCCGGGAAATGACCGAACATACCGGCCTTTTGATCCTGGCTGATCCTGATATGATGCCCCACGCCATCAAAGGAGATGATATCATCCGGGCTTACGGGTCAAAGACAAGTGTTTCAGACACCCCTGCCATGATCATGCGCGGATTTGCCGCAGCAGCCCAGGCCATGGTGTTGTTGAAAAACAACTCCAGGAGACAAAAAGGGCACGGCGTGTATTTTTCCGCCCCAGACCCGGCCTTTAATACCCAGGACATCCGCATCGGGGTTTTTGTCTGCAAGTGTAACAGTTCCCAGGGCTGGAATAAGGTTCTGGACGATTTTATCGCAGATTATCAAAATCAGGCCAAAACTCGGGTTATTCATGCCCAGACCATTGAATCTGCCTGCATCACCGACGGGATTGCCGCCATCATTAAAACGGTGCGCAGCAAATCCATTAACCGCATTGTCCTGGCCTCCTGCGTCTGCTGTCCGTTAAATTTTGTCTGCACCTCGTGTACAGATCAGCGCAGCCGGTTAAAACAAGGTTTGTTTTTGGCTACGGGCATCAGCCGCTCCATGGTGGAAACCTGCAATATCAGGACAGAGGCCCTGCACCTTCTGGCAACTGACCCGGACCAGGCCATTGCAAGATTCAAAGGCCTTTTGAACCGATCAATACGGCGGGCGCAGAACTTAAAACCCTTCAGCGCACCGGAACGAAATTATAATTTTACCACCGGTGTGATCGGCGAATCCGAAGCATCCATGACCAGCGCCCTGATGCTGGCTGAAACCGGTGCTGAGGTCATGATGTTCGGCACGCTTGGCCGTCCTTTGACCAAAGATCCGGGACATCCCAATATTCATGCTTTCCTGGGCTCTTGTGTGGATAAAATGACCGGCACCCTGGGAGATTTTCAAATTATATTCCGCATGGCCGGAGAGGAACAGACTTTCCGTGTTGGGGCTGTTATTTTTGAAGACAAATTTTTAAAACAGATCAAACACATTCACCAGGAAGGGCTGCCGGACAGACGGGTGTTAACCGCCATGCAGGAGCGGGATGTTCTGGGCAGACCGTATATGATGCCGGGAACCACCTCCATCTCCGGGATTTTCCTGTCTGATCCGCCGGGCATCAGCATTTCCGGAAGACAGAAAGGGGCGGCTGCAGCCGTAAATGTGGCTGCCATCATGCCCAGGGGACCCCGGCAGAGCAAAGGGTATACGGTCCTGGTCAACCCGCAGTTGTGCAGGGGATGCGGCCGGTGTATTGAAGAATGCTCTTACCAGGCGGTTACCATGACCAAAAATGCCCAGGGCGGATGGGCTGCATCGGTTGATGAAGCCTTCTGCAAGGGATGCGGCAATTGTATTGCCGTGTGCCCCACCAATGCCATTGACAGTCCGTACCGGAGCCAGATGTTTCTGGAACGGGGACTTGAGGAGATACTTGCTTAATGGAAAATTATAAAATCATTCTTTTTCTGTGCAACTGGAGCCCCCATGCAGCCTTCCAGAAAATCAAGGATCTGGGCTGCGACATCCCGGCACAAATTAATATGATCCGGATTCCCTGCACCGGACGAATCAGCAAAGCCCTGCTTTTCAAGGCATTTGAAATGGGGGCTGATGGCGTGGCCCTGGCTGGCTGCGCTCCCGGCACCTGCCGGTATGGAAGCGGCACTCAGAATGCAGCTAAAAACAACCAGGCCTGCCGGGATATCCTGGATGTCATGGGTCTGGGTTGCGACCGCATGCGCCTGACCACTTTTCTGCCTGATGACACAGATCGGATGCATGAATTTTTAACCACGTTTACCTCTGATTTAAAAGCCATGGGCAAAACCCCCATTACAGACTTTGCCCAAAAACAGATTTCAGACGATCTACCAGAAGATCCCCGGCAGTCCATTGCAAACACCATTGCAGAGTACAATGCTTATGCCTGTCAGGACTGCGGCAAATGCACCTCTTCCTGCCCGCTGGCCTTAAGCGGCAAGGATTTTTCTCCCAGGGCCATGGTCACCTCTTTGATTGAAGGAGACATCACATCGGAACGTATCAAGGAAAATATCTGGTCCTGTCTAACCTGTGGAGTGTGTTACAACCGGTGTCCGTCTGAAGTAAATTTTCCTGAACTGATCCAGAAGGTTCGTGCCCTTATCCCCAAAGATACATTTGGCCAGAATCGTCTGACCCATGGCGGATTTTTTCATTCACTCATGCGCACCATGGCCCAGCCCGGTATCAGGCAGAACCGCTGGCAAACCCTGCCAAAAGAAATAAAAACAGACAAAAAAAGCAAGGTGCTGTTTCATGGTGGCTGTACCCCTTATTTTGATATTTTTTTCAAGAATCATCTGGGAGTGAACAACACCGATATCCTGGAAAACTCTTTAAAGCTGCTTAATTTTTTTGATGTCACACCAGCCGTGCTTGAGAACGAACGCTGCTGCGGCCATGATCTGCTGTGGTCCGGAGATCGGGAAAATTTTTTAAAACTGGCTGCTTTGAACCGGGATATCCTGAATGCTTCGGGCATTGAAGAGATGATCACCACCTGCCCGGAATGCTATCGAACCTTTACCCTGGACTATCCGAAAAACAGCATTGAACTCAATTTCAAGGTCACCCATCTGTACGAGTTCCTGGAAAAGGAGATTGACCGGGCAGCGGTCACCTTTAATGGCCCGCAAGGTATTTTTACCTATCAGGATTCGTGTCGCCTCAACGGACTTGAAAAAATCAAGGACCTGCCCAGAAAGTTGATCAGTCGATTCAGCAACGATAATTTTAAAGAGATGCCGGATATCAAGGACGGTGCTCTTTGCTGCGGCAACAGTGCCTGGACAGGATGCGATGCCTTCAGCAAGGCCCTTCAGGTCAAACGGATCAAGCAGGCCAAACATACAGGCGCAGAATTTATGATCACAGCCTGCCCGAAATGTCGCATCCACCTGGGATGCGCCATGGAAGATCCCTTTGCCGGGGGTGAACTGAAAATGGAATTAAATGATTTAACCAATATTATTGCAAAACATATATGCTGGGAATAGGGGAAGGTCACATGGAAACACAAATGGAGCATTCACTCACTGACATGGCAGAACCGGTCCGCATCGGGGTTTTTGTCTGCCAGTGCGGACTTAATATCGGACAGACCGTGGATTGCAGAAAAGTGGCCCTGGCAGCAAGTGCCCATCATGATGTCACGGTTTCAAAAGATATCACCTATGCCTGTTCCGAACCGGGTCAGATGGAGATCAGGAAGGATATCGAGGAGAATAACCTGAACCGGGTCGTTATTGCATCCTGTTCCCCACGGCTTCACGAACCCACCTTCAGGAACATGATGAAAGAGGCAGGGCTCAACCCTTTTTTGATGGAAATGGCCAATTTAAGAGAGCAGTGCTCCTGGGTCCATCTTAAAGAACCTGAAGCTGCCACTGCCAAAGCCATGGACCTGGTCCAGATGGCCATATCCCGGGTGCGCCTGTTAACTGCGCTCACCGAACAGCAGCTTTCTTTGACCAAAAAAACACTGGTGATCGGCGGGGGAATTGCCGGTATCCAGGCAGCTCTGGATCTGGCAGACACCGGCTACCAGGTTACCCTTGTGGAAAAAAGTCCGTCCATCGGCGGGCTTATGGCCAGGTTGGACAAGACCTTTCCCACCATGGACTGCTCGATCTGAATCCTGGGTCCGAAAATGACGGATGCCGGTCGGCATCCCAACATCACGCTCCACACCCTAAGCGAAATAGTTCAAGTTACAGGCTATGTCGGCAACTTTAAAGTCCGCATCATCAAAAAGGCCAAATATGTGGATGAAACAGACTGCACCTCCTGCGGAGACTGTGCCACAGCCTGTCCGGTTGTCTTTCCTGATGAGTTCAACGAAGGCCTTTCCTCCAGAAAAGCCATATACATCCCGTTTCCCCAGGCCGTTCCTTCCTCTTATGTGATCAATATGGACGAATGCATGGGCCGGGAATGTTCCAAATGCCTGGATGCGTGTGAAAAAAAATGTATTCATTTTCACATGTCAGACCAGGAGATCATCGAAGAGGTCGGTTCCATTGTGGTGGCCACCGGACTTGACCCCTATGACCCCACAGAAATGGATGAATACGGCTACACCCGGTTTGAAAATGTACTCACCAGCCTGGAGTTTGAACGTCTGGTCAATGCCGGCGGTCCTACAAAAGGTGAACTGATCCGGCCCACAGACCGACAACATCCTAAATCCATCGGCTTTATCCAGTGCGTGGGTTCCCGGTCCAAACGAAAGGGTGGCGAATTCTGCTCCAATGTCTGCTGTATGAACACCATCAAATCCACCCTGGTTTTAAAAGAACATTATCCGGATATGGAAGTCATTGTTTTTTATATCGATATCCGTGCATTTGGCAAGGGGTTTGAAGACCTGTACAATCGAAGCCGCAAGCTGGGTGTCAAATATGTGAGGGGACTTCCGGGTTCAGTGGAAGAATTGTCCGACAACACCATGAAAGTTGCCGTGGAAAACACAGCCACTGGAAAACTCCAGTTCCATGAACTGGATATGCTGGTCCTTGCCATCGGCATGCAGCCTTCGGCCGGAACCCAGAAACTCCAGGAGATGCTGGGTCTTCAGCTGACCCCGGACGGATACTACCTGGAAGCCCATCCCAAACTTTTGCCCGTGGATGCCGCCACCCGGGGCATCTTTTTTGCCGGATGCGCCGAAGGCCCCAAAGATATCAAAGAAAGCGTCACCCAGGGCACAGCCGCCGCAGGCCGGGCCGTCAGGCTCATGCACAAAGGTACCATCACCACAGAACCCATCACGGCCCAGGTTGTTGAATCCCATTGCAATGCCTGCGGCAGATGTGCCATGGTCTGCCCTTACAACGCCATCATTGTTGATGTAAAGAAAAAAACTCCGGCCACCATCAACACTGCTGCCTGTGCCGGCTGCGGCACCTGTGCAGCCGAGTGCAAATTCGGCGCCATTTTCATGAACCATTTTACAGATGAGCAGATCAACTGCCAGACCGATGCCCTTCTGGTCAATGATCCAGCCGAAAAGATACTCACCTTTGCCTGCAACTGGTGTTCCTATGCCGGAGCAGACTATGCCGGTGTATCCCGCATCCAGTATCCCCCCAACATCCGGCTGATCCGTACCATGTGTTCGGGCCGGGTGGATGAAAAGTTCATCTGGCATGCCTTTAAAAAAGGAGCCCCAGTTGTTCTTGTCTCTGGCTGCCACATCGGCGACTGCCACTACATTGATGCCAACCACTGGACTGAAAAGCGCATCGCCAAAGTCCACAAAAAAATGGAAAAGCTCAACATCCGTCCGGAAAGGCTCCAGCTCGCCTGGATTTCAGCCGCCGAAGGGGTCCGTTTTGCAAAGGTCATGGCTGATATGGAAGACTTAAGAACCACGGTAACCGAAAAAGAAATCAGGGAAACCATAGCTGCCTTAAATTAATACACCATTTTATATTCGAACCCTTATTTTTTTTAAGGATTTTCTTTACTCAGGTTATTCGACCTGATACAGGGATAAAATTGCTGTTTTATTTTTTTAGCAGGATGATATTGCTTTATCTAAAAAATATTGTGTTATCTTGAAAAACAGCAAGACCAACAGAATGATGTTAAAATTTTTATTACTTTAGAAGAAGAACATTGTGATCGTTATGGCATCCAGATCAGTACATTTACTTGTTAGAACAAGCATGTTATTGTTGACACCGGAAAAATACAAAGTCGCAATTAAAGGGGTTTTCTCTTATTATTTTACACCAATCTGTATGAAATATTATTAGATGGTACAATACAAGAACTAACCTTATTGGATTTTGAATAAGAGCGATAGCTGCAAATGTGTTACGACTGTCTGCTCCAATAATATGAGGACAATTATGGCAAAGATAGAAGGCTTTAGAATCAAAAACTTTAGGTCGTTAAAGAACATTGCTCTTGGCCGATTGTGGAATCAACAACAGGCCGAGCCTCTCACGCCCATGACGGCTGTTATTGGTAAAAATGGAGTCGGGAAAAGCACGTTGTTTGATGCATTCGGTTTCTTGGCAGATGCTTTGAAATCTGGTGTTGAAGAGGCTTGCGACTCTCGAGGACGCGGTGGCTTTAAGAAAATCAGGGCACAAGGTCAACAAGAACCAATCGAATTTGAAGTGTATTACAAAGAAGATGGGAATGCCCGGCCAATCACTTATGAGATTGCAATTGAGATAGATTATTCCGGTCGTCCATTTGTGTTGAAAGAGCGTCTCAGACAAAGGCGCAAAGGCCAAAAGCATGGGTGGCCTTTTTCGTTTTTATTGCTGAATAGTGGAAAAGGAGTTGTTTGGAAAGGGGATCAGGAAGGTCGTCAAATTGATGAAGAAAAGGGGGACTTTGATCTGTTAGCCCTGATGGAATCCATCAAGTCAGGAGAATCAAAGGAAGAGTCCAGGGAAACCGAAGTTGTCGAACTTGAGGACATACGTAAGCTCGGGATTGCAACATTGGGGTCATTAAAACAGCATCCGAGAATCTCAGCATTTCGCAGATTCATCGAAGGATGGTATCTCAGTTACTTCACTCCCGATGCCGCTCGCAGTCTGCCACTCGCTGGGCCCCAGAAGCACCTCAACATCCATGGTGACAATCTTGGTAATGTGGTGCAGTTCATGGAACGGGAGCACCCAAAACGTTTCCAAACGATTCTGAACCGTATTGCTGATAAAATTCCCGGTATCAACAAGATCGATACGGAAGAGACTAACGATGGTCGTTTGCTTCTGCGGTTCAATGACAAGGGGTTTCGGGATGCATTTTATTCTCAGCAGATGTCTGACGGGACACTGAAGGTATTTGCGTATTTACTGTTACTTGAAGATCCGGCGCCACCTCCGTTTTTATGCATCGAAGAACCGGAAAATGGCTTGTACCATAAGCTGTTGGAATCCCTGGCAAAGGAATTTCGTGAACATGCGACAGGCCGCAAAGGCGGATCTCAGGTTTTCATCACGACCCATCAACCGTATCTGGTTGATGCCTTGGAACCTTCCGAAGTCTGGATTCTGGAAAAGGGGTCGGATGGTTTTTCAATTATCCGGAGGGCAAGCGAAGACGAGACAGTGAAAAATTTGGTTGCAGAGGGATTGCCATTGGGTGGACTTTGGTACAGCGATTATCTGGATGCAAGGTAATTCAGATGCATTTTGAAATACTTGTTGAAGACCAGTCCGGAAAAAAGGCTCTCGATATTCTGATCCCCAAGCTAATCGGCCTTGAGCATACATTTAAAGTTCATCCCTATAAAGGAATCGGCAGGATTCCAAAAAATCTTGGCAGCAATGTCGATGCAAGCAAACGTATCTTGTTAACCCAACTTCCTAAATTGTTGAGGGGCTACGGAAACACATTTGCTAATTACCCGAGCAATTGCCCTGCTGCCGTGATCTTGATTTGTGATTTGGATACTAAGTGCCTGAAAGCCTTTGGCAAAGAATTATACGCGATTCTCAACGCATGTGATCCAAAGCCTGAAACTCGTTTTTGTTTTGCCATAGAAGAAGGTGAAGCCTGGTTTCTCGGCGATATTCCCGCAATCAAGAAAGCATATCCAAAAGCAAAAGATGCTGTTTTGAACACATATGTTAATGATTCCATTTGTGGCACATGGGAGAAACTTGCCGATGCCATTTTCCCTGGTGGATCGGCAGCACTTTCAAACAAGGGCTGGCAAGCCATCGGGGCAGAGAAGTCTATATGGGCTGAAAAAATCTCACTACATATGGATGTGAACCACAATGCATCTCCAAGCTTTGGTTATCTCCAGACAAAAATTATGGAATTGGCTGGCATTGTTCAAATATGACAGTTACTACCAACAAGAAAAAACACCGGATAAACCAGTGTTTTTTACACAGGAAGAAATACAAATTTTTCGTCATTAATGTTCTTCTGAAAGGCTAACGGAAGAGAAAATAAGAGATGAGAACAAATGAATGAATCAGAAGCAGTGACCCGGAAAAATAGAATTGACTTAAAGCTCAGATCTCCACTACTGAATTGGACAATCATTCATCATGATAAGGTTAAGGATACATCTAAACTTAACCGACATGCTGTCGAAGAATTTCAGACAGAAACCGGGCCAGCTGATTATGCTTTGTTTGTAGACGGCAAGCTATTGGGCATTATTGAAGCCAAGAAAATTGCCGTTGGTGCTGAAAATGTTCTGGAACAGGCCAAACGATATTCCAGAGGGGTTCCCAATACCATTGGGGAATGGCGGGAATACAAGGTGCCTTTTTTGTACTCCACCAATGGTGAGCTTATTTTTCATCTGGATGTGAGAAAAAAGAAAAACAATTCTTATGAAATCCTTGATTTTCATTCTCCACAAGCCTTGCTGGACCGATTTAACAGAAACACCCAGGCTGCTGAAACCTGGTTTCAAAACAGACCGGTGAATGAGATTACCCGGCTCAGGCCGTATCAAATAGAAGCGATTGAAGCCATTGAAAAAGGCTTGTTTGACGGAAAGATGCGCATGCTTATAGCCATGGCAACGGGTACAGGGAAAACATTTACCCTTGTTTCTTCCATTTACAGGTTATTAAAATCGGGGTTTGCAAAAAGGATTCTATTTCTGGTAGACCGAAGGGCATTAGCGGCTCAAACGGTTTCTGCCATTTGTGCATTTGATACCCCCGAAGGTCTAAAGCTTGATAAAGATTATGAAGTGTACAGTCAGAAATTCAAACGGGAGGATTTGGATGATAACACGACCTTTGACCCCCAGGTTCTTCCAGAAGAATATTTAACCAACCCCCAGGAGAAACACACTTTTATTTATGTGTCCACCATTCAGCGGATGGCCATAAATTTACTGGGCAAAGAAGCGGTCAGCGATTTTGAATATGATGTGGAGGCAAGAAAACTGGATATCCCCATCAATGCTTTTGATGTTATCATTGCCGATGAGTGCCACCGGGGGTATTCTGCCAGCGAAACCGGCAAATGGAAACATGTGCTGGATTATTTTGATGCTGTAAAAATCGGGCTTACTGCAACACCGGCCACTCATACTTTAGCCATGTTTAAAAACAAGGTATTTACTTACAGCACAGAAAAGGCTGTTCTGGACGGCTATCTGGTGGATTATGATGCGGTGAAAATCACCTCTGACATCCATATCAACGGGGCTTTCCTCAAGGAAGGGGAGCTTGTCGGTGAAATTGATATGGCCACCGGGTCTGAAAAACTGGACGAGCTTGAAGATGAAAGAGAATTTGGCGCAAATGAAATAGAGACAAAAATCACTTCCCCGGACAGCACCCGTAAAATCATTACGGCTATCAAAAAATATACGGATAAACACGAACAAAAATATAACCGCTTTCCCAAAATCTTGATATTTGCGGTAAATGATCTTCCCCATGTTTCCCATGCCGATGATGTTGTCCGTACCTGCAAAGAAATTTATGGCAAGGGGGACGATTTTGCCATGAAAATTACGGGCAGCCCCACTGTTGACCGACCCCTGCAAAAAATTCGACAATTCAGGAACAGACCTGAGCCAAAAATTGTGGTAACCGTTGATATGCTGACCACGGGGGTGGATATACCCGCCATTGAGATGGTGGTGTTTATGCGCATGGTAAAGTCCCGTATCCTCTGGGTTCAGATGTTGGGCCGGGGAACCCGCCTGTGCCCTGAAATAAATAAAGAAAAGTTTACCATCTTTGACTGTTTTGATGGTTCGCTCATTGAATATTTTAAAAATGCCACGGATTTTAATGTCACCCTTGGGCAACAGACGGTTTCCCTGTCTGAAATTATTGAGCACATTTATGATAACCGTGATCAAGCGTACAACATCAAACGCCTGATTAAGCGGTTGCGCCGTATTGAAAAAAATATGGGGGCGCAGGCGCGGGAATTATTTGCTAAATTTATTCCTGACGGTGATATGAAAGCCTATGTTGATACGCTGAAAGAAAATATCGACAAGAATTTTACCCAGACCATGAAATTGCTTCGGGATAAAAAGTTTCAAGACCTTTTAGAAAACTATCCCCGACCTCAGAAAGTATTTTTTAAAGGCTATGATATCATAGATACGGTTGAAGATGAGGTGATGTTCCGAAAAGGGGATGAGTATCAAAAGCCAGGTGATTATCTCAAACTTTTTGAAGAATTTGTAAAACAAAACCCTGAGCAGATAGAAGCCATTGAAATTCTCTTATCAAAACCCAGGGAATGGAATACCAGTGCTCTGGATGATTTAAGGGATAAACTGCGCAAAAATGATTTTTCGGAAAAAGATTTGCAAAAAGGGCATGAACTGGTATTTAAAAAGCCGCTGGCAGACATTATCTCCATGATAAAGCATGCCTCTGATGAACAAGCACCCATTCTCACAGCACAAGAAAGGGTGGAGCAGGCGGTTATCAAAATTGCCAGGGCCCATGATTTCAGCCACGAGCAATTGACCTGGCTGGCTTATATCAAGGAGCATTTAATTGAAAACTTGGCCATTGCTGAAACAGATTTTGAAATCATGCCCGTGTTTGAAAGGCATGGCGGAATTGGCAAGGCAAGACAAATATTTGGAAATGAATTTACAGCCCTGATACATGAACTGAATGAAGCCCTGGCGGCTTAATAAAATAGTGGATACAAAGGAAAAACAATGTCAGATGTTGTCAACAAACTCTGGGGGTTCTGCCACACCCTGCGCCATGATGGTATTGATTATGGTGATTATATCGAGCAGCTCACCTATTTGCTGTTTTTGAAAATGGCCAATGAAAGGGGTATCGACCTTTCAAAAATGGAATATGAGGAAAACAAGAAAAAGGTTGAAATCGACTGTTCCTGGCAGCCGTTTACCCAAACGTCCGGCACAGACCTGATTGATGCTTTTGCACAGATCATGCGGGCTTTAAGCCGACAGTCGGGTTTGTTAGGTGATATCTTCACCCAGGCCATGCCCAGGTTTACCAATCCGGTCAATCTGAAAAAAGTTATTAATATGATTGATGAAGAGGACTGGTCTGCCATGGAGGTTGATGTCAAAGGGGCTGCCTTTGAAGGGCTTCTGGAAAAATCAGCAGCAGAAGGGAAAAAAGGAGCAGGACAATACTTCACCCCCCGTGTGCTGATCAAAACAATAGTCAATGTGATGCAGCCCGACCCCCGTTCTGCTAAAGAATACAAAATCTGTGACCCTGCCTGCGGAACATCCGGGTTTTTAATGATCGCCTATGAATGGCTCATGGCTGAAACCAAAGGTGCATTGGACAGAAAAGATGTCCTGCGGATCAAGAAGAACACCTATTTTGGCCAGGAACTGGTGCCCCGCCCCCGCAGGCTTGCTTTGATGAACCTGTTCCTGCACGGGCTTGAACCGCAGATTTATCTGGGAGACAGTATCTATGAACCTGAACGGGGCGAGCGGTATGACTGTATTCTGACCAATCCGCCCTTTGGCACCAAAGGGGCCAACCAGGCACCGGTGCGGGATGATTTTACCGTGAGTACCAGCAATAAGCAGCTCAACTTTATTCAGCATGTGGTAACCATTTTAAAGCCCGGTGGACGGGCTGCCATGGTGTTACCGGATAATGTGCTGTTTTCCGATGCGGCTGGCGATGTGTTCAAATATCTGATGGAAGACTGCAATATGCATACGGTGTTGCGCTTGCCCAATGGAACCTTTACGCCTTACAGCCAGGGAGTCAAAGCCAATGTGATCTTCTTCCAGAAAGGGCTTGGGACAGAAAACTGCTGGATATATGACTGCCGTACCAATATCCCGGGGGTCACCAAGAAAGACCGGCCTTTGACAGCCGATATGTTTACCGAGTTTGAAAAGTGCTACGGCAAAGACCCCAACGGCCGGTCCGAACGAAAGGACCTGGGCGAAGAGGGGCGCTTTCGAAATTTCAGCTTATCTGCCATAAAAGACCGGAATTACAATCTTGATATCACCTGGCTCAAGGATGACAATCTTGAAGACCCCAATTTGCTTCCCGAACCCCAGGTGCTGGCAAGTGATGCCATCACCGAACTAAATGCCTGTGTGGATGAGTTGCAGTTGATACTGGACGAGATTGAACAGTAGGCAGTTTGGAAAGGCAACAATTTGTGCAACTCATTGTTGCACAAATAAGATTTAGGAATAGGTGAAATGAGTATTTTGTTGAAAAAAGATGATGATTACAGAGATTTTATCCGGGAAATAAAAAATAGAGTTCAATCGGTGCAGATCAAGGCTGCTGTATCGGTCAATCGTGAACTTATTGGCTTATACTGGGAGCTGGGGGAAAAAATCATAGAAAAGCAGAAGCACAGCCAATGGGGTGATGGACTTTTGGCGCAGATGAGCAAAGATTTGCAGGAAGAGTTCCCGGACATGAAAGGTTTTTCGAAAAGAAACCTGGAACTGATACGCCAGTGGTATCTTTTTTGGACTGAAAGATATGCAATTGGGCAACAAGCTGTTGCCAAAATAAAGAAAAGCCAACAAGCTATTGACCAATTGGAAAATGCGAAACAGCTTGTTTCGCAAATCCCCTGGGGTCATAATCTGCTGATTGTCAGCAAGAGCAAAAACCACGAAAAAGCCCTGTTCTATGTCCAAAAAACCATTGAAAACGACTGGTCTCGGGCGGTGCTGACCCATCAGATGGAAGGAAATCTGTTCAATCGAGAAGGAAAAGCCGTTACCAACTTTGAGACAACCCTGCCCAGTCCACAATCTGACCTGGCAATTCAAACCATTAAGGACCCGTACAATTTTGATTTTCTCACTATCAGAGAAAAACATGATGAAAAAGAGCTTGAACATGCACTTGTGGAGCAGGTCACGAAATTTCTTCTGGAACTGGGGGCTGGTTTCTCTTTTATAGCCAGGCAGCATAAACTTACCATTGATGGGGATGATTTTTATATAGACCTTTTGTTCTATCATGTCCGTCTGCATTGCTATGTGGTGGTCGAGCTTAAGGCCATAAAATTTAAACCTGAATTTGCCGGGAAACTCAATTTTTATGTTTCAGCAGTTGATGGTATTTTGAAAACCGAAATGGATAATCCAACGGTCGGTATTCTTATCTGCAAATCAAAAAACAAGACTGTGGTTGAGTACGCCCTTAAAGATGTTCATAAACCTATTGGCGTGAGTGAATATATCATTACACAAAACCTGCCGGATGAGTTTAAGTCGTCTCTGCCGAGTATTGATGAGATTGAAGCTGAGTTGGGGGCAGGGGAATGAGAGAGACGCTTCCAGGTAATTGGATAGAAACGAATTTGTCCAATGTTGTTATATACGGAAAAGGGAAAAAACCCAAAAAGCTTTCCACCGCACACGGAAAGGATATGGTGCCGTATATAAATATCAAAGCTTTTGAACAGGGCATTATTGATGAATTTGCCGATATGCCATCTTCAAAACTGATTGATCGAGAGGACATCCTGGTTGTATGGGATGGTGCCCGCTTCGGATTAACAGGTATGGGCATAGAAGGTGCGGCTGGTTCAACACTAATGGTTTTAAAGCCAGTCCTCTGTTATCCAAAATATATTTACAGTTTCATAAATCGGTATTACAGCTACATAAATTCAAAGCCAAAGGGCACAGGCACTCCGCATGTAAATCCTGATATTTTTTGGAATTTACAATTCCCTATAGCACCCTTAAACGAACAAAACCGCATTGTCGCCAGGCTGGACGCCATCATTCCCCGCATTGATTCGCTGAAAGCCCGGCTGGACAAGATTCCCACCCTGATCGAACGCTTCCGCCAGTCAGTGCTTACGGCTGCGGTTACCGGGAAACTGACCGAGAAGTGGCGGGAGGAGCATCCAGAGGTGGAGAGTGCGGAGGTTTTGCTGGAGAGGATAAAGAAAGAGCGAGAAAACAGGTATAAAAAGGCCTGTGAAGTTGCGAAAAAAAAAGGTGAGCATAAACCGAAGAAGATACATTTGTTTAACAATAATGAAACTGAGTTACCCTTTGATGCGCCAATTTCTTGGAAAAATACCACTCTCGGAAATATTATTTATGACTTCTGTTATGGGTCTTCTGAGAAATCAGATTACAATAAAAAAGGAACGCCAGTTGTTAGAATTCCAAATGTATTAAAAAAATATTTGGATTTGACGGATTTAAAATATCTGGAACACGAAGAAAAAAATAATAACAATATAGTTACTGAAAATGATGTTCTGATTATTCGTTCAAACGGAAGCAAGGCATTAGTAGGGAAGAATTGTATTGTCCCTTTCTTAGAGAAAGAATATGCATTCGCTTCATATCTAATTAGAATTAGACCAGCAATAATAAACGCCAATTATATGTACATTATTTTAAATGCCCCTGTAATTAAAGAACAATTTTATTCAACCTCAAAATCTTCGGCTGGTATAAACAACATCAACACGGAAGAACTATCAAATGTCACATTAGCACTACCACCCTTCGATGAACAAAAAGAAATCGTCCGCCAGGTGGAAAATCTCTTTGCCTTTGCCGACAAACTGGAAGCCCATTTTCAGAAGGCCAAAGCCCGCATCGATAAACTCTCCCAATCGGTTCTGGCCAAAGCCTTTAGGGGGGAGCTGGTACCCCAGGACCCCAATGATGAACCTGCGGAAAAGCTTTTGGAGCGGATTATGGCAGAGAAAACAAAAATGGAAAGCGCTTTGAAAGGGGTAAAGAAAAAGGGGGCAGGTCAAAAAGCAAAAGCCGGGAGCAGGAAATGAGAAAAAAGAAAACAGCGCTTGTGCCTAACAACAGCTTTACCGAGTTTCTGTTGTACACAACCCCGAATGGCAAGGTGAAGCTTGAGATTTTTTTGCGGGATGAAACCATCTGGCTCACCCAGGAGAAAATAGGGCAGCTGTTTGGCGTGCAGCGTCCAGCCATCACCAAGCATCTGAAAAATATTTTTAAAAGCAGGGAACTTGTCGAAGAGTCAGTTAGTTCCATTTTGGAACATACTGCCGATGATGGGAAAAACTACAAGACAAAATTCTACAATCTGGATGCCATTATCTCTGTGGGGTATCGGGTGAATTCAGCCCAGGCAACCCATTTCAGGATCTGGGCCACGGAACGGTTGAAAGAATATATCATCAAAGGCTTTACTATGGATGATGAACGCCTGAAAAACCCAGGCAATATCTTTGGTCAGGACTATTTTGAAGAGCAGCTTGCCCGTATTCGGGATATCCGTTCCAGTGAACGGCGGTTTTATCAAAAGATAACCGATATATATGCACAGTGCAGCGCAGATTATGTCAGCGACAGTGAAGAGACCAAAGAGTTTTTTGCAACGGTTCAGAATAAGCTGCACTGGGCCATCAGCCGGAAGACTGCCGCAGAAATTGTTCATTCCCGGGCTGACAGTGAAAAACAGAATATGGGTCTGACAACCTGGAAAAATGCACCAGAGGGTCGCATTCGAAAGACTGATGTTTTAATTGCTAAAAATTATCTTAATGAGGATGAATTAAACGGATTGAACCGGATTGTGACCATGTATCTGGATTATGCAGAAATGCAGGCACAAAACAGAAAGATCATGACCATGGCCGACTGGATTCAGAAACTGGATGCCTTTCTTCAATTTAATGAAAAACAGATTTTAACGAATGCCGGCCATGTCAGCGCACAAATTGCAAAGGCATTTGCTGAAACTGAATTTGAAAAATACCGGGTTATTCAAGATCGTGTTTTTGAAAGTGATTTTGATAAACAGATAAAACAGCTTGAGGGTAAGAAATGAAAAAGATAAAAGATCTTCCCCAAAAGGAACGGCCCAGGGAAAAGCTCCTGGAAAAAGGTGCCAGAACGCTTTCTGATCAGGAATTGCTGGCTGTTATGCTGGGTCGCGGAACACAAAAGGATGATGTGCTGTCTTTGTCAAAAAAGATTGTAAAAGTCATTGATGGAATCGGTTTGGACTTTCAGGCAAAAGACATCATTGAAATCGACGGCATCGGAGAAGCCAAGGCAACCTCCCTTTGTGCGGCATTTGAATTTGTCAGAAGACGAATCAAACCGGAAGGGTTGAAAATAAAATTCCCGGCAGATATATTGCCGCTGATCCAACATTATGGAGACAGAAAGCAGGAACATTTTATCTGCGTTTCTATAAATGGTGCAAACGAGGTCATGACTGTCCGGGTGGTGACCATTGGGCTTATCAATAAAAGCCATGTTCATCCCAGAGAAGTGTTTGCCGATGTCCTGGCGGAAAGAGCGTCTGCCGTGATTGTGGCTCATAACCACCCGAGTGGGGAATTGAACCCCAGCAAAGAAGATATCCAGATTACAAAAAGACTCAAAGAGGCTTCAAAAATACTGGGTTTGAAGCTTTTGGATCATATTATTTTTAATGCAAAGGGGTATTATTCTTTTGCTGAAAAAGATGAACTATAAGAATTGGATGGTGCGCCTGGCACCGGTGCGGGATGAGTTGCTACGCGGGGACCTTCGCAGTCTGTATATTGGCTGGCCGGCGGCTGTGACCGGGGATGGAATGGCGGATCATGAAACAGAGCCTTTATCGGTATGCGGTCTGGGAAGTTTGACTTCGTCCCAGCAGGCGCTGGCTGAATTTCTGGAGGTGGACCCGGACCTGTTGGCAGGTGCGGGAATAGGCAACCCGGCTGCCCAGGACCAGGAAATGTCTCAAAACAAGATGGATGAATGGATTGATGGCTGGCCTATAGATGCAATGAAAGCAGTTATGAAACAGCTCCTGGAGGGCAAAGGGCAGCAGGCCGAACGGTCGCTAAAGAGCCGGTTTGTGGCATGGCAGCGCAGTTTGCAGGACGATAAGGTCCAAGCGCCCCGGCGCACTGTGGGAGAATTGCGGAACAATGTCCGAAAAACTAAACAGATACGCCTTGAACGAGAGAAACACGATCAGAAGCAGCAGGAGATCAAACGCTGCAAGGAACGGGAAGTTTATCTGAAAAACCTGGCAAATAATTTTCCGAAAATGTGGAAATCGGTTCAGTATTCTGTTGAACGGGGATCTGGCCTGGGGTATGACGAAGCCTGCTGCTCAATTGTCGATATCAAGGATGCCTATATGCTTCTTGGGAATCAAAAGCACTTCCAGCAGGAATTGAAAAAATTTATGGAAAAACACCTGCGCCGCAAGGCATTGATTGAACGCCTGGTAAAAGCCGGCATATGGAAAGATAAATGATGCAGAATAAATTTGTATAAAACCCGTATTTGCTTTTGACTTGTTAAGGAATTATATCCAACTGAAGACATTATTTAAAAACTGGATGGTTAGTTCCCATGAATGGTGCCTTGAATTTCCATGTGACCGGTTTTTGGAAAATTCCTCTGATACTTTGTTTCGCGGGATAACCATTCATGCCGAACCTGAGATTGTTTTTCAATGGCTTTGCCAGATGCGGGTTGCACCGTATAGTTATGACTGGATCGATAATTTTGGCCGGACCAGTCCTCAAAAAATAATACCAGGGCTTGATCAGCTTGAGATCGGTCAAAAAATAATGACTATTTTTGATTTGATTGATTTTAAACTCGACAAACACCTGACAATCCGGTTGAATAAGAGAATTCCAAATATTTTCAAGGATATTATTATCAGTTATCTGATTGTTCGGGAAAAACATCAGGTCTGCAGGCTTTTGGTTAAAATTCTTGTTAACTATCCCAAAGGCATTGAAGGTGTGTTAATGCGATATGTCCTGCCCTTTGGTGACCTTGTTATGATGCGCAGACAGTTGATCAACTTTAAAACACTTTGTGAGCAAGTTTAAATTTTCGATTATTCGAAGTTATGGGCAGGACCTGTGAATCATTCCTTTTGCCTGACATTCTGGAAAAATCCAGACAGGAAGGATATCTGCTGGATCTGGCGGCCCATGCATGCAGATGGTCATGAAAAGCCGGCCAGCATTCTGTGTGGCATGGCCGGTAGACAAAACTAAAGCGTGGAAGGCAAAATTCGTTTGAAAAGGTAAAAGCCACCGTTCAGAGGATTTGGGTCAGGCAGTCCTTATTTTTTATATGAAAGTCCTTGCAAACCAATGTTGACTTTCATGCCTCGTTGTGTGGCAAACCACAAATCAATAACCAGATCTGCCACATGGCAATTATATGAAAGAACTTGCCAAGCTTATGAATTCTTTCATTATTTGTTGTGGGCAGACAAAGATAAAATACCAAGGCGGCCCATGGCCGTTATTAACTTTTATTAATTTTTGATTAACAGTTTGTTCGGACATAACTAAATGTGATATCCTCTTTCACGAAAAAAATGAATGAACGCATAGAGTATAAAATTTAACGTTGATGATTGGTATTTTTTTACAACTTTTGGGTGAATTTAAGGAGAAATTAAGATGTCCCTTGAAATTGTGTTGATGTATATGGCTGTTGGGTTGATTGCAGGACTTCTGGCAGGATTACTGGGCGTTGGAGGCGGTCTGGTAATTGTTCCGATGCTTATTTTCTGTTTTGTAAAACAAAATATAAATTCTGAAGTGATCATGCATATCGCTCTGGGCACGTCTCTTGCGAGCATCATGTTTACTTCTGTTTCAAGCTTTATGTCGCATCATAGACGAGGCGCTGTTGACTGGTCCGTTGTTAAGAAAATTATTCCAGGCATCCTTTTTGGCACTTTTTTAGGCACTATTGTTGCTTCTAAATTATCAACCGGTTTTCTTAAAGCATTTTTCTGTGTTTTTCTGTATGCCGTCGCTACCCAGATGATTATCAATAAAAAGCCCAGACCTTCCAGACAAATACCCGGTCATACCGGCATGTTCGGCGTTGGCAGCACGATTGGTATGGCATCAAGCCTGGTAGGTATTGGCGGCGGGTCGCTTTCTGTTCCGTTTATGCTCTGGTGCAATGTTGCAGCTCATCGGGCTATCGGGACTTCGGCGGCAATCGGGTTTCCCATCGCCATAGCCGGAGCATTCGGTTATATTGTCAATAATCTTCACGCCACAGGATTACCCCCCTACAGCTTAGGGTATGTTTATCTGCCGGCCCTGTTATTTATTGTTCTCTTCAGTGTTATGACCGCTCCTCTGGGTGCCAGGCTGGCTCATGCTCTACCCGTTGATAAGCTGAAACGAATTTTTGCAGTTTTTCTCTATGTGGTTGCCACTAAAATGGCCTGGAAATTGATCAGCTGATCTGCTCCAAGAGCAGCAAAAGGCAGTGGTTTGTAAATCAGGTCAAAGAATTGTTGTCTCATGGGGATATTTAAAGGAAACTATGGAAGACGAGTATCAAGAAAAGAGTAGAACCCGGATCAAAAAAGAGGCTGAAGAACTCCAGAGAATTGGAGAGACGCTTATCAAGTTGTCAAGTCAGCAACTGGAAGGCCTGGACCTTCCTGATACGTTACACACTGCTATAATCGACGCTCAATCCATTAAATCCAATATTGCAGCAAGAAGGCACAGACAATACATCGGGGCCCTGATGAGGGATGTGGACCCGGAACCCATCCGCCAGGCACTGTTGCAAACCCGTGTTGATCTTTCCGTTGAATCCGGAATGCCTGATGAGGTCCAGGTGTGGGTGGACAGGTTTTTAACAGGTGATTCTGACAGCATGGAAAAATTTATCCGTGCCTGTCCGGGGCTGGAGCGACAAAGATTTAATCAATTGCTCAGAAATGTTAAAAAAGAGCAGGCATCTGGAAAACCTTCCAAGTCGTTAAAAGCAATAGAACAACTCATTATAAAGAATCTACAGCTATTGAAATAAACACTGAAAACACCGAATCAAGGCTTTAACGCAACCGGAAAGAGGCTTAAGCAGGTATTTAAAATTGTTAAAACCCCCTATTGTTTTTCTTGCAACAAGGTCACCTGTCATGGTAATTTGATCATTTTTTGTGTGGAGCACTGAAAATGATACATCTGACCAATATTTCAAAACAGCACGGATCCCAGATCCTTTTTAAAAATGCAAGTCTGCAGATTTTATCCGGCTCACGCATCGGCCTTGTGGGGGCCAACGGTTCGGGCAAAACCACTATTTTTCATCTGATCACAGGAGAAGAATATGCTGATGACGGAGATATTGCCTGTTCAAAAAAAATAAAAATCGGATATTTTTCCCAGAATGTGGGGGAGATGGCCGGCCGATCCGCCCTTGCAGAAGTCATGTCCGGTGCATCGGATATCGTGATGCTGGGCGAGGCCATGAAAGAGATGGAAGCTGCCATGGCAGAACCCATGGACGACGATGCCATGGCAAGCCTGCTTGAACGGTATGGGGAAGCAGCCGAGGAGTTTGAAGGCCGGGGCGGATATGATCTGGAAAATCGTGCCCAGACCGTTCTTACGGGTCTGGGAATAGGCCCTGCCGATTATATCCGGCCGGTGGAATATTTCAGCGGCGGGTGGAAGATGCGTATTGCTCTGGCCAAAATATTGACCATCAGCCCGAATGTTCTGCTGCTGGATGAACCCACCAACCATCTGGACATGGAGTCCATCATCTGGCTGGAGAACTGGCTTGTCAATGATTATAAGGGTGCTTTGCTGATGACCTGTCATGATCATGATTTCATGAACAAGGTGGTTTCCCAGATCATTGAGGTGGCCAATTGTACAACCACCACCTATGGCGGAAATTATGATTTTTACATCCAAGAGAGGGAAATCCGGTTGGAGCAGCTTGTGGCAAGTCATCGGCGTCAGCAGGAGATGCTTGCCAAGGAAGAAAATTTTATTGCCCGGTTCAAGGCACGGGTATCCCATGCCTCCCAGGTTCAGTCCCGCATTAAAAAATTGGAAAAAATAGAACGGATTGAATTGCCGGAATATCAGCAGTGCATCAAATTTGAATTTTCTGATGTCCCCAGATCCGGGGATGATGTTGTTCTTATCGACAAACTTGGCAAAACATGGGAATCCTTGGACCAGGCGCCAAAAACCGTATTCACCAATGTTTCCGGTCTGATCAACCGCCAGGATAAAATTGCAGTGGTCGGGGTGAACGGGGCGGGTAAATCCACATTTTTAAAAATTCTGGCCAATCAGACAGCGCCAACCCAAGGGGTCTGCCGAATCGGTGCCAGTGTCAATGTCGGTTATTTCAGTCAACATGCCATGGATATTCTTGATCCGGATAGAACTGTGTTTGATACGGTTCAAGATGCCTTGCCCCTCAAGGGCATGGGGGTTATCCGGAACCTGTGCGCAGCATTTTTGTTTTCCGGGGATGATGTGGACAAGCGGATCAAACAGCTGTCGGGCGGGGAGAAAAGCCGGGTTGTTCTGGCAACCCTTCTGGGACAGCCCTTGAATTTTCTGATTCTGGACGAACCCACCAACCATCTGGATATTCAATCCAGACAAGTCCTTCTCCAGGCGCTTAAAGAGTTTACCGGCACCTTTGTTCTGGTCAGCCATGACCGGCATTTTCTCCGGTGTCTGGTGAATCGTGTGTTTGAGATCGATCATGGGAAAATGACCACCTATGAAGGGGATTACGAATACTATCTTTCAAAAACCGGCCGGGATCACCGGGCCATATAAAAAGAGATAACAGCTATGGTGGCCAAAGCCATAAACCATTTTGTCTGGTGCAATCCTTTATAACGGCCATGGGTCGCTCTGGTATTTTACCTTGGTTTGCCCACAACAAATTATCTAAGAATTCATTGGTTTGGCAAATTCTTTCATATAAAACTATGCGGGCGTAATCTACAGGATTGTGCTTGCTGGTTCAATTTTTGCTTAATACCTTAAAGGGAAATTAGTGTTATTTAAAAATTGAGGTTTCACAACTATGAATAAGATGATATTTGTATCAAAAATGCTGTCTTAAGGGAAATTCCATGGAAAATAACTTATATCTTCCTTATAAATCAGATGTTGGCAAGATACTGAATCTTGAAGATAAAAAAATGCCCAGCTTTCCCCAGGTTGCGGCTAAGCTGCTTGAAGCCTTCAGGGATGATACAGCGTCTTTGGAAGATTTATCAAAGATTATTGAGACTGATCCCGGCCTTTCGATCCGGATTCTGGAGATTGTTAATTCGGCCATGTATGGCTTGGCCCGAAAAATTACAATCTTATCTGAGGCCATGGTATACCTGGGTTTGAATGAAATCAAGAAGCTGGCCATTGAAATGACGGTATTTGACAAGTTGTTTAAACGCGGCAGATCCAGCGAATTTGACCGGCTGCTGTTCTGGCGGCATTGCCTGGGTGTGGCGGTTTTAAGTTCACAAATCGCAAAGGCGACCCATTATCCTGAACCGGAAGAAGCCTATGTGGCAGGGCTTATACATGATTTGGGCAAGGTTTTCTTAGATATCCAGGGGCGAAAGAATTATGGTGAATTTATATTGCAGTTACCCACATCCACGGATCAGGTGATTGAAAACGAGCGTGGTTTTATCGGTATGGGCCACGACGATATCGGTGCTTATCTATGTTCGGTGTGGAAATTGCCTGAAAAATTGATCAAAGTGGTGAAATATCATCATCAATCCTTTGGGCATCTAAATTTGCCCAAAGAGGAAAAACATCTGATTTCTATTGTATCCCTGGCTGATTTTTTGTGCTGGACCCAGGGAATGGGATCATTTGATTTTATTCGCCCCCCCATTTTAGCGCCAGAGGTTGAAGAAACCATTGATCCGGGATCATTTAATGTCTCGGGGTGCATTAAACAGATGAACCTTGAAATTGAAAAGATTTCTGCATTTTACCAGTTTGTGTTTCCGTCTGCTGAGCAGCTTCGGGAAAACCTGCTTCAGGCCAATCTCAAACTGTCCCGGGCCAATACACGGTATTATTACCAGGAAGATCCCCTGGCCCGGTTAAAAGAAAAAGACCATACACAAGAGTCTATGGATATGGATCTTGAATTTAATAAATCCCTGGCCCGGGCAAAAAGCATCAAAGAGGTTCTGGATGTTGTCATGTACCAGATTGGCCGTATTTTCCAGCCACAAAACTGGTCGATATTGTTAAAGGAACAAAAAACATCTGATATGGTTTTCACTGTGGTTGTGGGAGTGAACAAAGACAAGCTTCTGGGTGTAAAACTGCCCAAGGGGGAAGGTATTGCCGGATATGTCCTGGAAACCGGCAACGCTTTGATCATAAAAGATGTAACAAAAGACAAACGGTTCAGTAGCCGGGTGGACAGCCGCACCGGTTTTAAAACCCGGTCCATCATCGGTGTTCCACTTAAGACCGGTAACAAAGTCTTTGGTGTGATTGAGCTGATAAACCGGATTGATGATGGTGTTTTTGGCAATCAGGATTTAACCCTCCTGACTTCCATTGCAGAATATGCAGCCATTGCCATTGAAAGAGCTTATTATGATCAGGCATTGACCACCCTTGCCACAAAGGATGCATTGACCGGTCTGAAAAACCGGTGGAGCTTTGAACGGGCGATCAGCAATAAAGAAGATGTGCTCAAAAATTTTGGCAGCATTTTTTCTATTTTGATTGTTGATATTCAAGGGCTTAGAAAGCTTGGTGCAAACAGTGATGCCATGGTGAAACAACTGACCCAGGTGATGGCCCAGACCAAGCGGCGGCAAGATGACCTGTATCGGTACGGGGAAAACACCTTTGTGATCATTTTGCCTCAAACCTATTCAGATGGCTCAGACCGGGCAAAAAACAGATTGTCAACCCAGTTTACCCTGGCATTTTCTGAAAATGGTGATCCGCCTTTACAAATTTCGATTCTTTCCTATACCATCAGTGTTGAGGATACCTTCCAGGTAAAGCAGATGATTGCAGAGTCCCTTTCAAAATCAGTTCAATCAACAAAAGAAGACACGGTTACTGATTTTGAATACAGCCTGCAGGATTTACTGGATAAAGAAAAGAAACGCTTGAGTGAAGCAAAAGACAAAGACAAGCCCAGGGCATGTGGAAAAACCGTTTCCCTGGCCGGTCGTTTTGTCCGGCTTAAAACCGGGGAGTCCGGTCATATGCGGGTAGAACAGGTGTCCCTTGTCTCCATCGGGTTCAGGATTTCACGCTCACACCGGATCAGGGTTGATGAATTTTTAGATGTTGTTTTTACACTGGATAATTTAAAAAAAGATGTTGTGAAAAGACGGGCATTGGTCAAGGAAATCAAAGGTAATTTTGTGTATGCGGATTTTTACAACCCACCGCCCTATGCCAAAAACCTGGGGTTTTATCTCATGAGTTAAATTGCCTGCCATCAATGAAACAATTAAAAAACAAGAGGAACCCATATATGCCTTTAAAAGACGATGACAATGCCAAACGAATTGTTCTGCAGGTTCACAAAAGTCAGCAGGATCGTGAAAAAACGTATCGGGAAAAGGCCCTTAAAATGTATCCCTGGATCTGTGGTCACTGCGGTCGTGAATTTGATGGCAAACGCCTGCGGGAGCTGACTGTCCATCATAAGGACCATAACCATGACAACAATCCGCCGGATGGCAGCAACTGGGAGTTGCTATGCATTTACTGCCATGACAATGAGCATTCCCGGGATCAGGTTGCTGATGCCTATGCAGACGGGCCGCAGGACAGATTTGCTGAAAAAGGAGGTGTCACCAATCCATTTGCCGGACTGAAAGATTTGTTAAAGGGAAAGCTTGATTAAGGGCCCACTCAAAAATAAATTTACATTTTGATAGCCGATTCATCCTGTCCTGCTGTGTTGTGTAAATTCGACATATTACAGGGCAGCCCTATTTTATTTTTTTGTTCAGCATACCTGCTAAAATGAGAGCGTCAGGCTCAGAGAGCCAATGGCCTGTGCTTGTTTCTGATTGTCAAATTGTTTGCTTCTCAACATATGCCGGTAAGTCAGCTTGATCATATCAAAACTGATTGCGAATCCTGCGGAAAGCTCTGCTATAAATGGTTCTTTATCCACAGAT
>JBDRPM010000031.1:0-34669 GCA_043827005.1 Pseudomonadota bacterium
AAGGCGCAAGCAAAGCTGAAACCGGAGTGTACTGTAGTACATGAGGATTTCAGCTTTGCGCAGCAACGCAGCAGATGGATGAGTTTTCGTTCAAACACTATCTATTAAGAATAAGCCTAATCTATTCCCATCTGCTTTTCAACCCGGGCGATCTCCTTTAACAAATAGTCTCTTTCTTCACCAGACAGATCCATAGACGACAGGCGTTTCTGGAGCCCCAAAAGAATCATTTCCTCCCTGTATTCGTTACAGGTGTATTGTGCTGGTTTCTCTATTTTCCCCATACCGGATCGCATCCCTGGAAGTTTTCAATTAGGCTTAATAAAGTTCATATTTCACCAGTTTGCCATCAAGCCCCCCGATTTTCAAAGGCCGTTTCCAGGCCGGTGCCAACGGAACTTTTTTAATATATTTGGGCTCGCCAAAGAAAATAAACGCCTTGGAATGTTTACACCTGGTTTTTAAAAATTCACCCAGGTTGTTATAAAACAGATTCAGGTTGTCTTCTTTTCCCATTCGGATACCATAGGGGGGATTGGCAATGATCACGGTATTTTCAAGAGATTCAATCTCCTGAAAATCTTTAAGATCAATGGTGATCTCACTGCCAAAATGCAGCCCCATAATATTGGTTCTGGCCGCTGTTACAGAAGATTGGGCGATATCAGAGCCGGCAATCAGGTCTTTTTCCAGGGGTTTGAAATTTTCTTTGAACTCGTTTTTGACAGTTTCCCATATCACAGGATTAAAATCCGGCAGTCGCTCAAACCCAAAGGTGGTTCTAAAAATCTGGGCCGGTATCCGGCAATATTTCATCAATGCCTCACACAACAGGGTTCCTGATCCGCACATGGGGTCGTACAGCTTTTGCTGCCCATCCCACTCGGACAGACGGATAATGGCTGCGGCAACGGTTTCCTGCATGGGAGCGGCAACGGTTTCTTCCCGATACCCCCGCTTGTGCAGGGGTCCATGAGAGGCATCAATGGAAAGGGTGGCCAGATTTTGGTGAAGATGCACATTGACAATAAGATACGGATTTTTTGCATCCACATTCGGCCTTTTGCCGCACCGGTCTCTGAAATAATCGGCAATGGCGTCTTTCACTCTTAAACCGGCAAAGTTGGAGTGGGTTATCTCTGATTCAGACACATTGGCCGTGATGGAAAAGGTCTGTTCAAGTGTTAAAAATTCTTCCCACTGGATCTTTCGGGCTTCCCTGTACAGATCATCTTTGTCATGACACTCAAAAGATGCAAGCGGTGCCAGAACCCGTGAAAGCAGTCTTGAAAAATAGGTGATCCGGTAAAAATCTTTTTTAGATGCCTTAAACCAGATTCCTCTGAAAACCGATTTTAAGCCGTAGGCCCCCAATTCTTTGAGTTCATCAATGGCCATCTCCTTGACACTTTCAGCTACCTGGGCAAAATATCTGGATTCTTTTTCATACAGATAGGTAAACTTTGCCTGCTTTCTGGCCCGGCCCCTTCCTTTTTGAAGGATACTTTTTTTAACGGTATTCAACGCTTATCATCCTTTATTCATTCAATGGTTAACCCGCGCGCATCATATCAGAATTACACTGGTTTTAAAACTATAGATCCATCTTTAATAAAAAAGGAATGGAAGAAAACCCGACCACCGCACTGACAATGAACATATTCTCAAGACCGGCCACATCCCCGATAATGCCCACCAGGAAAACAGCCAAAGACCTTACCGCAAAAGAAATCATCATGAAATGGCCATTGGCTGCCGAAGGATTGGACCTGGCGTTTTCCTGAACAATGGCCAGCATCACCGGCGTTGTGGACAGAACAGCAAATCCTGCGACCATGAGCATGGTTATCTGAATCCATCCGGTGGAAAAAACAAACAATAAAATCGCAACAGGAGCCATGGTCAGCACCACTAAAAGCACCTGTTTGCGGCCGATCCAGTCACTGAGTGTGCCTGCACTTAACACACCCGCTACTCCGAACACTTCGTATAAGGCAAGGGCTGCGCCGCCATACCAGAGGCTGCCGGTTTCCCTTTCCACATACACGGTCAAAAACACGCCCATGGCCCCGTGCATGAACGCTCTGGCAGACAAAATACCGGCCAGGGGAAGCAAAATATGCCGGATCTCTTTGAACGTTGATAAAAATGAACCATTTTTTTTAAGGCTGATTTTTTTATCTTCCTGTTCCAGGGCAAAATAAAGCAGGATCGATGTCAGGACAGCAAACACGATCACAGCATAAAACCGGTCCATCCCCAGAAAAGAAACCGCTGCCACGGCAAACACCGGCCCCAGGGTCCGTGCGGATTCTCCACCAGCCATGAACAGGCTCATTCCCCGACCCTTTCTATTTCCTGAATATTTGGCCACCAGAACCGGCGAGGGTACATGATAAAGCGCCACACTGATGCCGGATATAAACATAAGAAGTAACAGCAACGGATATGATGACACCTTTAAAATAAAACACATGGGTATGGCCGTCAGGGTGGGTGCCAGAACCACAAGCCACCGGGCAAGGCCTTTGTTGTCGGCAAACAGGCCGATCATGGGATTGAGCAGTGCCGGCACCTGCATCACAGTGGATAAAAGGCCTGCCTGGCTTAGGGATAAAGATAACTTTTCAATGATCAGCGGCAGCAGCGGACTCAAAAAGCTGGTGTACAGATCATGAATAAAATGGGAAAATGCAATAAGGCTGACACGGCCGGTCTGGAAGGGTTCTTTTTTCATTGGATTGTTTTTATCAAATTCATCCGATAAAGTAAAAGAGTTTAGCATGCCCAGGCTTAAATTTAAAAAATTTTCTTCCGACAAAGCCATGGGTGGCATTTAATCCATTAATGATTAACATAGTTTTTATCACTGACATCACCAAATGCACAAGGAGGGCTGAATGAGTAAAACAGCATACCAGGCATGGGTAGTTGAGCAAATCAATGAAAATCAGTTTGCAGGCCAGGTTCAAACTCGCAAAATCAATGACCTGCCGGATCATGATGTTCTGATCCGGGTTCATTATTCCTCGTTGAACTATAAAGATGCTTTATCTGCCACAGGAAACCGGGGGGTTACCAAAACATACCCCCACACCCCGGGTATTGATGCAGCCGGGATTGTTGAACACAGCCGTGATCCCAAATTCCAGAAAGGCGACCCTGTTATTGTTACCAGCTATGATCTGGGCATGAATACACCGGGCGGATTCGGCCAGTATATAAGGGTTCCGGCTGACTGGGTGGTTCAACTACCCTCAGGGCTTACCTTAAAACAAAGCATGATCCTGGGAACGGCCGGATTCACGGCTGCCATGTCTGTTGATCGGCTGATCCAAACCGTCACCCCGGATCGCGGCGATATCCTGGTCACGGGTGCCACTGGTGGCGTGGGAAGCCTGGCAGTGGGCATTCTGTCTCATTTGGGCTTTCGGGTGACCGCTGTGACCGGGAAAAAACAAACCGCCATTCTGGATCAGCTGGGCGCAGCAGCCATGATCGACCGACAGGAGTTTCTGGCCAATACCGACCGCCCCCTTCTCAAAGAACGCTGGGCAGGTGTTGTTGATACAGTGGGCGGCCCCATCCTTGCTGCAGCCATCAAAGCCACCCAACAGGGCGGCATTGTCACCTGCTGTGGCAATGTGGCTTCCCCGGATCTGCCCATGACTGTTTTTCCTTTTATTTTAAGGGGGATTTCCCTGATGGGGATCGATTCTCAGCATTGTCCCATGGAATACCGGCAGACGCTGTGGAATCGCCTGGCATCAGACTGGAAATTCAACCAGCTTGAACAGATCTTTCAGGAGATCAGACTTGATGAATTAAGCGAAAAGATCAAACACATATTAAACGGAAAAATAAGCGGACGAACCCTTGTCAATCTGGAATAAGAAAATCTTTTATTGACAAGACCGAGAATTTAACCTTTAATTTTTAAAAACGTTTTTATCCATAACATCCAACTTTTTCAAAGGAGGCCACTTATGTCTACTCCCCAACATTGCCCAGGTTTTGAAAGCTTTAAACAATTAAAATCGTTTACCTGCAATTGTCCTGCATGCAATGCAACAAAAGAAATTTTTTCAGATGAATTTGAAAAAACTCATAAATGCGATGCCTGCGGTGCTGAAATCGATTTTACCACCTGCACCTACGAAGCTGGATAACATTTAATAGTCAAACAAAGATCCCGGTTTTAGGACACACCCATCTAAAACCGGGATGCCTTTTTCTCCATCTGGAAAGAAAAAATACGCTCAATGAAATTTTTGCGAATTTCAGGGTCAGTTAACCGATCCTCATCCTCCACTGGTATTTTGGGGAAATGCTGCATAACTGCTTTGGCAAAACCCCTCCTTTGCTTAAACATTCAAATCAAGCCATTTTTTAAAAAAGATATCCTGAATTAGAAATTTTCCATTTTCACTAACGGCCATGGGCCGCCTTGGTATTTCACCTCGGCCTGCCCACAACAAAACATGAAAGAATTCAGTGAGTTGATCTGTTCTTTCATATAAAAATTTCTTTTTCAGACAAACTTTTCAAGCACCATGTGACAAGGATTTTTCATATCAGCTCCCGAATTACACAAGTATGCTTAACCACGGTTGCGAATAAAATATTACACATGGTGCGTAATATCAAACCTTTAAAACAGCAGCATTGCGATTCATGGTATTCTTTTGAAAATTTTATGCAACACTGGGGTTTACTTCTCTAGAGGAACAAGCACCTGCCCCCGGGAGGTAAATGAAATGCCCTGCCCGGATTTGGCACCAATCATGATGGCTTCAACAATCGGCGGATTCACTGCTTTTTCAGACCGCCACTCAACAATAAAATTTGCCCCTGACCCTCCGGTATTGTCTTTTTCAGCAATAATATACCGTTTGGATTCCAAAGGATTCAAGGTGATGGGGTTATCCACCATTTTTTTTAAAAATTTGCCCTGGGTTTCATAATAATCCACACCGGTAAGGGTTATCGGATGATTTAAATTAACATTTCGGATACTTACGGTTATGGTCAATAAAAATGGCCTTTCTCGGTCTCCAATATAAATATGAGAATAGGCAGGCACATAAATAGTCTGCCCTTTAGACAGCTCAATTGTTTCACTGGCAAAAGAAAACAAGGGCAAATAAGACCAGGCCAGCAAAATAAAAAACAAATATGTCAAACCATATTTTTTCATCATTCTTTTCCTTTAAATTGGGTTCTCAGCTTTTATGTTGATCTGTTTTACCCGGTTTTTTAATTCTGGGTGGCAGTTTGCACCAGATCACAGGGGTTGTAAACTGCTGCCAGCCCCATTTTAGAATGCTTACAAGCCAAAAGGAAAGCCAGAGCGCCCAGGCCAGCATGGCAAGCCTGTAAACCAGCATGGGAATGGACAATACCCAGGCTTTAGGCAGTGTGGGGTCACTTACATCCTGATACCATCTTAAAAGGCTGCTGTTTGATCCGTTGCCCATAATATTCATGTCAGGGTGGCCCAGCAATCCATTGGAAATGGCAAACACGATAGACCCAAGAGCGGCCACCGTTAAAACCACAATACCCGCCTGCATTAGATTAAAGGTTTGTCCTTCAAGATGCTCGGCTTTGCCTTTGCGGTCTAAAGCAATCAACCATCCGACCACGATAAGAGCAGCACCCGGATGACTCATGGACATGCCAATGCCTAACAAAAACCAGTGATAAAATTTAAGCGGTGTCCAGCCGGTTCTGGAAAGACCTGCGGCCAGAATCACAAGAACGATAATAACCGACCAGAACAAAACAGCAGGGCCGACCAGTTGTTCTCCCCACACAAATAAAGGCCAGCGGCTGGACGAAAGATAAATATCAACACTGGCATTGACACTTGGAACACCAAGATCCACACTTGAACTTTGATATTTTGTTACCATGCCCCTTGCTTCAATCCATGAAAGTTCAATCTGCTGAACACCCGGAACAATGGGAAGCGTCACATGCTGTCCATCCTGACGGATCGGCGCAACTTTTCCCATGATTTTTACGTCCTGCAGCTTGGCCAGGACCGGCAGGGTCAGGGTGTGTTGTCCGCCCTGGCTGCTTTTAATGGAAAGGCTCATCTTTGCTGCCGTGGTATTCCTGCCCGGCCGCAGTTCAAGAAGACTTCGTTCAATGGTCAGTGTCTGCCCTTCAATACCGGCCGGCCGTGAGATTGTCAAAGTGACCGTCTCTTTTGGCCAGGGATGCCAGGTTGGATACCAGCGGGTTCCGGTTTTATGCAAAATAACCGGGATTCCCTCATACTCCAGATGGAAGATGGGACTGACATCAACCTTCCAGATTTCTGTCCAGGTGTTGGTCTCTTTATGTTCAAGCAGGATCTGATCACTGGGTTCTAAAAAAGACTCCCAGTCAATAAAGGACTGATCTGCTTTCAGATTAATTTTAGCAACCCCGTGTTCAACCCGGATGTCCTGGGTTGTAATCGATTCTTGCGGCAGAAGCGGAATATCCAGCACAATACCGGTTCCTGCCGGACTGATCCGAGTAATTTTGGTCTGGACTTTCCAGACAAGACCCAGCAGAATGGTTCGCTCAACCCTTACAAATGGCGGAAGGATTCCTGTTTCCAGAATCTCGGGTTGTTTCTCATCCTGTTCCAAAATCCGTTTAAACTGCAACTGGGAGTCAAACCGGCCATCCGGATAAACGCCTTCCACTGACCAGCCCTCTGCTTTGACGGTTATTCGGTGGGGTTTTAAAGGAAACGGAAGCTGGAGTATGTTCTGTTTTCGAACCGCCCCTTTCAGGGTCAAGTTATGCTTGCCTGCCGGAACCATTACCCAGAATGTATCTTCCTTTCGCAACAGCCCTCTTGCAGGAAGGTCATCAATGAGTATCTGCCGGGGCAGCCAGTGTTTGATATGACTGGGAACCGGGATGGCGGTATCGATTTTTGAGTCTATCCTGGCATCGATTGTCAGCTGATCCGGGGTCAAAGTGACAGAGGCCTGTGAAATATCTGAACAGGCCGGATAGCACTCATCCTGTTCAAGTAACCTTTGCTGTAACGTATCAAGCAATTGGGAAGAAGGAATCTCAGTGCCCTGCACCAAAGCCGGACTCAGCAAAAACAACAGAAGAAACGACACCACTGCTGTACCAGAACTGCCTGTGAAATCAACAGTGTCTTTTGATCGGTACCGGACTTTGAACATACCCAATGCCAGTAAAAAAATAAGGAACACCCTCACAAATGCCAGCACCAGGTTGGTTCTGGGGTTGATCAGGGTAAAAGAAATCATCTGATCCCGGGTCACAGGACCTGACCAGCCAAACTCAATTGTATCAAACGGCTGCCATTGGGGCATGCCAGGTCCTGTCTGGGTAAGAGATTTTGGATCATATTGCATGACTTTGGTCTCATAATAGGAAGGTGCCGCACTTGATAGAAGCGCATTCTGGCGATAATTTTTATCTTTGACCAGGGCTTTGCCTGCTCTGACTGCCATCTGTTCGGCAGGCATCTGCTGTACACTGTCTGTCTGTCGGAACATGGGCTCAGGTGCCTGTCGATGCAAACCATAATCTGCCATTGATGTCCAGGGTCTTTCCAGCTGGGGATACAGTCCGATCCTCAGCGCCTGGATCGAATACGGGATCACAATGGCAACCAGGGATAAAATCACCATGCTCTGGTAGAATTTAACAGCCTTTTTAAAGATTCCGTCGGGAAGGTATTTGAGCAAAGTAAACCCGATCAGCAGCGCCAGCCATATATAGCGCGGCGCATTGGGTTCATGATAGATCAATACCAGGGTTAAAAAAGCCACCAGGGCCAGCGGTTTTGAAAACAGTTTGCCAAGGGCGATTGTAAAAATAAGAACAATGAAAAAATCCAGCAGGGTCCATTTTTTCACCCAGGTGCGATCAATATTGTCAATCCCGGTGGCATTGAGCAGCTTCCAGCCCGGCGGCAGATACAGGCGAGCCTTGACCTGCTGAAAATCATGATCCCATCCCGTGGCCGGAAGAACGGATATTTTTTTATTATACACACTGTCAGCAGTCATATTTAACAAGCCGTTGCGAAGTTCGACACCAGCCTTTTCCGAGCCGCTTTTCCGGGTAATCAATTGTTCGATTGAATCCACGTCAACCCTGCCAAGGGTAATGACAGGATCAATCTCCAGTCGCCAGTTGGTATTTTTCTGGCCCGTGATTTTATCTTGAATGGTATAGCCTGAACCATCAAATTTCAGCCAGAGACTTCGATTCAAGGCCAATTGATCCGGGGCGGGCTTGGGATCTCCCCGCTTAATCTCTTTAAACCGCATGGATTCACCAGGCATTAGCCTGTACGCAGGATAATTGTGCCAGTTTTTCGGCACCGATGTCTGGGCAGGATCAATGGACACAACCCCGTCAATTTCAACCAGTCGCAGGTCAGGCTGGGCGTTGAATGACCAGATCTCCTGTTCAGGCCAGAACCCGTCTTTTGGCGGAACAAACGAAAGTTCCTGTAACACGCCTGACAACCGAAGGGTCAGGCTGATCCGGTATTGTCCGGGACGGACCTGCATCCGCATTTTGCCGTCTTGTTCAAGCCGGGCCGGCAAGGGACTGTCCAATGAAAGCGGTGTCAGTTTTTCAGGCGCATACAAAGGCCCCAGTGTGATTTCCCGGGCAGATCCTGCCACATCCAGGGTAAAATAAATCATAACCTGGGAAGGGATTGAATCGGTGATCAGCCTGAAGCTCTCAATTTTCAGCCGGTTTTCAATTTTTTCTTCAACCTGCCTGGTTTTAAGCCACAACCTTCCGGATGTATCCAGGTTTGGGAAATCAATATCCTCATTGTTAATCGTCAACAATACAATGGCTGATTCAGAAGGAATCTGCAGATTTTCAGGCAGGTTTTGCCAGGTAAACAGGCCGGTTATGCTATGATTCCCGGGTGGCAGTAAAATTTTAGGGCCATTGTTTTTTTGAAGAACAACCTGGGGTTCTCCATCCACCCGAACCATTTCAGGCCAGTACTCAACGTTGCCCGGCAGACTGACCCAGGTTTCGCTGCTCACAAGCCAGGACTGCCTGAAATTGCCGCCCTGATCATTCAAAACCACCTTAAGCTCGGATGGCCAGGCACATTGATAGCGCTGTGCATTGTCATATTGCGCAACACACTCCAATTGTTCTTTTTTATCGTGCAGCACCCATTTCACCCAGGGTTTAAGCAGTTCCGGAACATACAGATCTGTTGTTGCATAACAGGGCTGGCTGAATATCAAAACAACAAGGACCCAAAACCATCGGCCTGCGCCATAAAACAAATGATGTGCTGGTCTCACAATTTTTCTCCTGTTAACTGTTTTCGGAGCGATTGAGTATCAGAATGACTCTTTTATTTCATGTGTCGTCCTGTGGCTAAATTATATTGATAGTAATTATGACACTATAAAATTAAACGCCTGCCAGGTCAATTGTAGTTTTTTACAATTTTTCTCCAGTTAAATTCTGGCGGGCATATTCTATAGACAAATCAGTTGACCTGCGATATTCTAGGCTTCATTTGGGATGGCACCCTGATCTTTTTTTTAAAAAAAATATACATAAACCAAGGAACCCTATAAAATGACCTGCTCCATAGATCAAACATTAATCGAACAAACCATTGCATTTCATGGTCATAATTGTCCCGGTCTCACCATTGGTCTCCGGGCCTCTGAACTGGCTTTGGAAAAACTAAACCCTGAAAATAAAGCTGACTGGGTCTGTATTACAGAAACCGATATGTGCGGTGTGGATGCGATCCAGTTTCTCACCGGGTGTTCGTTTGGCAAAGGCAACCTGATCCATAAAGATTTTGGCAAATCCGCATTCACCTTTTTTGATCGAAAAGCTCAAAAAGGATTCCGGGCACTTTTTTCAGACAGAGCAACACAATCAGAAAACCGGGAGGAGCGGATTCAAATGATTCTTAACGCCCCGTTAAAGGATCTGTTTGAAGTTCAAACCATTGATCTGCCACCGGTTCGCCCGGCCAGAATTTTAATGAGCATCAAATGTGACCATTGCAATGAAATGACCATGGAATCCCGCATCCGGCTCTTTGGCGGCAAACATCTGTGTGGGCCTTGTTTTGAAAAAGTGGAGCAGAAAATTTAATCTATTTGCTGCTTCCACCTTTAAATCAGCAGCCGGTTACAACAGGGCGTTCATCCGTTTGACCGCACAAAAATCACCGCACATGGTGCAAACCCCATCTTCCATGGGCTGGGATGATTTTCTGTACGCCCGGGCTTTTCCAGGATCAATGGCATATTCAAACTGGCCTTCCCAGTCCAGCTCTCCCCTGGCTTTGCTCATTTTGTTATCAATGAGTTGCGCCCCTTTTAACCCCTTTGCAAGATCTCCTGCATGGGCGGCAATCCTTGAGGCCATGATTCCTTCTTTTACATCTTCAGCCAAAGGAAGTCTTAAATGCTCTGCCGGCGTGACATAACACAAAAAATCTGCGCCATGCATGGCAGCAAGGGCTCCGCCAATGGCTGAGGTGATATGATCATATCCCGGTGCAATATCTGTCACCAGAGGGCCTAACACATAAAACGGGGCATTATGGCACAGCTTTTTTTGAAGTTTCATGTTCATTTCCACTTCATGAAGCGGCACATGGCCCGGACCTTCAATCATGACCTGGACATTTTTCTCCCAGGCTTGTTTGGTCAGCTCGCCCAGGGTGATCAGCTCCTGAATCTGGGGCGCGTCGGTGGAATCCTGGATCGCACCGGGCCGAAGGCCGTCACCCAGGCTGATGCAGACATCATAGGCTTCACATATCTCAAGAAGGCGATCAAAATGTTCATAAAACGGATTTTCATTGCCTGTTTTTACCATCCATTCAAACAGGATGGAGCCTCCCCGGCTGACAATGCCGCAAAGCCGCGGATTGTTCCGGACACTGGCCACACATTTCTGGTTTAAGCCGGCATGAATGGTGATAAAATCGATCCCGTTCCGGGCATGGGTCTCAGCGGTTTCAAACCAGTCTTCAATGGTGATCCGTTCAACCGGTTTGCCGGTTCGGGTCAGGGTGTCATAGATGGGAACAGTACCGATCATCACGGGAATTTCTGCCACCAGCCGTTTTCTAAACCCTTCCGTATCTCCGGATACGCTCAAATCCATGACCGCATCTGCCTTGTACTCAATGGCCATATGGGCCTTGTTCATCTCGCCGTCAAACGAGCAGACATCTTTGGACACGCCAAGATTGACATTGATTTTGGTTGAAAGCCCCATGCCCACTCCGGCAGCCTTGAGGCAATGGTGATGGATATTGGCAGGAACGGCAATAATCCCTTTGGCCATTCGTTCCATCAGATCAGACTGTGAAATGGATTCATTTTCCAATACCTGCTCCATCTGGGGGGTTAATATCCCTTTTCGCGCCGCATCCATCTGGGTTGTGTATGCTCTTTTCATTCAAATTCTCCTAATATGTGTTTTATTTCCTGGATTCTTTTTTGTATATCATCTGCGCCGATAATCTCTGTAACCAGGCAGACGGTTTTTGCTCCCCGGGATGCAACATCCCGCAGGTTATGTCGTTTAATTCCGCCAATGGCCACAAAGGGAACATCATGGGTAGCCACAATATGTTCCAGGTATTCAAACCCGACAGCATCGCAGACATCTTCTTTTGTCTGAGTGGTAAAAATGGGCCCCACGCCAATATAATCTGCGCCATCTTCAACTGCTTTTTTCGCCTGTTCAGGAGAATGGGTGGAACACCCCAGCATCAAGTCCGGTGCAATCTTGCGAAGTGTTTTAACGGGCAGGTCATCCTGACCCTGGTGAACCCCGTCCGCTCCCACCATCAACGCCACATCTGCATAATCATTCACAATAAAGGGGACATTGGCATCGGCCGTGATTTTTCTAATTTCCAGGCATTCCTCATAAATTTGTCTGCGGCTTTTATCTTTGAGTTTTTCCCGGTATTGAAGAATATCAATGCCACCGTCCACCATCTGCCGGGCCACCTGGACATTGGTCCGTCCCTGGCTGAACTTTTCGCCTAAAATACCGTAAATCCCGGCAGGAAACGGCCGGCCAAAGCAGGTCATGAACATGGGTTCCAGAGAATAGATTTTGAACCGGAAGGATTCTATGATTTTGCCGGAATTATATTCGCCTTTTGCCTTTAATATTTCCTCAATGGACCTGAAGGCCTCCTGCACTCTCTTAAAATTGGACAGCACTGTATCTTTAAGACCTGTCCGCTGGTCTGATCTGTGTGCCGTCCCCTGGCCAGTCATCCCCTCAAAAGAGGTTATAATGCCCACATCATTGGCTGTATCCCGGGAGCCCAGCAAGCTGTTTTCCCGGCCTTTGAACAAATCGCGTATGCCGTGCCGAAGCTGCCTTAGATCGGAAGAAAGCGCCTTGCGATCAAAACTGAACCGTGCAATATCCTCCAGAACCCGCAATCCTTCGGCAGACCGGTTGATATTGGCATCCAGAGCCCGTGTCTCATTCATCTGTCATTTTCCTTATTCATGTAATCTTTTGTTTTGATTCCTTATCCATGGTTTCTGGTGATGGAATTCTGTATATGATTTAAAACAATCCCGGCCATCAAAGACGTCACCAGGGCAATTTTGGGCGGAAACAGAACATGATCTGCCTGATCCGAGGTAAAATCTCCCACAATATGGCAATTGCCCATTTTTTTGACACACACCGTGTCCATATTACTTCCGGCAATCCCCGAAGCAGACACCAGCAGTGTTTTTTTATTGGAAAACGCTTCGATGATCATTTTTTTCATCTGTTTGTTGTCAAACCCTTCCACAACAATGGCGCAGTCTGAGAAAAGATGTTCCGCATCCCCCGGACCAATCTTTTTTTCAATTGTTTCAATGATCATGTCCGGAAAAATCTGTAAAAGATTGGTTTTAAGACTCACCGTCTTTTTTTCCCCTGCCTGGCTGAAGGTGTAAAACTGGCGGTTCAGGTTAGAGGTTTCCACACAATCAAAATCCACAATCTTAATCTGTTCCACTTTGGCCTGGGCAAGCAGCCTTGCCACATTGGAACCGATCCCGCCAATGCCTGCAATGCCGATTTTCATTAAAAAATCTCCCAGTCTTTGAACACAGGCTGATAACCGCTGTCCCGGATCATCTGTATGGTCTGGTCCACACTCCTTGTATCGGTTATTTCAAACTGAACCGTGGCATCCTGGGCTTTTAAGGCATAGCCGCCCACGTCGGTTTTTGATCCGGCTGAAAACCGGGTGGCACCCAGATGAATAAGTTTATCCCTGAACTGGGCAGACTCTCTTGTGGATATGGTGAGCCCCAGCCGCGGCATAAAGATCCGCCAGGCCAGCATGGTCTGGACAAACCCTATATCTGACAATACATTTTTAGGTTCAATGCCCCCTTCAGCTTTTGTCATTCTCGGAAGGGACAAAGAAACTTCCACATGGGGATAGGTCCGTTCAAGATACCGGGCGTGAAGCCCGGCCATAAAGGCTTCGATCCTGGGATCGCCAAGCCCGAACAAAGCACCGATGTTCACAGCCCGAAACCCGGCCGCTGCCCCCCGGTCCGGGGTTGTCAGCCGATAGGAATAATCTGCTTTCCGTCCCTTGAGATGAACCTCTTTATAGATATTGCGATCATAGGTTTCCTGATAGACTGTCAGAGAATCAGCACCCGCCTCGTTCAATACCCGGTAATCAGCCGTATCCATGGGAAATATCTCAAGGGCGATGGAAGAAAAATAGCGTTTCATGATCTTAACCGCATCTTCAAGATAAGTAAGCGGGGTTTTGGCCGGAGCCTCCCCGGTCAAAACAAGGATGTGCCGGATACCCATATCAGCTATCACCTTTGCTTCGGCATCAATCTGATCAAGGGTCAGTTTTGTCCGCCTGAAATCCGTGGCACAGTTAAATCCGCAATAGGTACAATGATTGGAACAAAAATCAGAAATATACAATGGTGCATACAAACTGATGGTTTTCCCAAAATACTGCCGGGTAATCTGCTGGGCTTTCTGGGCCATGGGTTCAAGATATTCTTCCGCTGTTTGAGACAACAGATTGAGAAGATCAAACGGTGTTAAAAGCTCTTTTTGCAATGATGCCTGAACATCTGATTGCGTTACTGCATCAAGATAGGCTTGAAAATCAAAGGTTTCAAATTCAATGACCTGATCCAAAAAAGGCATGGGTTATTTCCTTAAAAATCCGGTCAAAGGCGATGATGCCCGGGCATACTCATTGGTCTGGGCCAGTTTTGACAAAAAAGCCATGCGCCCGGCCTGAACCGCAAGCCCGAATGCTTTTCCCATCATGGCAGGGTCCTGGCTTGTGGCAATGGCAGTATTGACCAGTACCGCATCCGCTCCCATTTCCATGGCATCGGCTGCCTGGGACGGCCGGCCGATCCCGGCATCCACGATCACAGGAATCTTGCTGGTTGCAATGATCCGTTTGATCATAGGTCGCATCTCAAGCCCCAGATTGGTCCCGATAGGTGAGCCAAGAGGCATGACAGCAGCGGCTCCGGCATCATACAACTGCTGGGACACGGTAATATCCGGCATCATATAGGGCAGTACAATAAAGCCCTCTTTTGCCAGAATTTGTGTTGCCTCCAGCGTACCGTGATTATCCGGCAACAGGTATTGCATGTCCGTGATCACTTCAATTTTAATAAAATCACCGCACCCGGCTTCCCTTGCGATCCTTGCAATACGGACCGCCTCCTGGGCTGTTCTGGCCCCGGATGTATTGGGCAGCAAGGTCACTGTCTTCGGGATAAAATCTAAAATATTTTCATTGTCCGAAGTCACGTCCACCCGGCGAAGGGCCACGGTAATCATCCCGGACCCGCTGGCCTCAAGCATGGGCGTGATCAACGTTTTGGAAGCAAATTTTCCGGTTCCGGTCAGCAGCCGGCTTGAAAACTTTCGCCCCCCCAGCACCAGATCATCATTGTTAATATTTGGGTTCATATTTGGTACCACCCCCTGTTTTTCCTTTGACATTCATCCCCCTCCCACAAAACTTAACAATTCAATCTGATCGCCCTCCCTGATAACCGTATCAGGCCATTTTTCCGATTTGATCACTTCAAAATTCACTTCAGCAATCAATGATTCCTGATCAAGCCCTGTTTCACAGATGAGCCCAAAAAGGGTTGGTTGGGTTGAGGTCACTTTTTTCCCGTTCAGGCTTATTTCCATCATACCTCCAAAAAAACACCATTGTATATTTCACAATACCTGAACCGGTAAATGGATATTTCCGACGATTTATAAAGAAAGGATAACAAAAGAAGATATCTTGATCTGAGCACTTTCCCTACGCCGGCATTAACCGCATCAGGTTCCAAGGGTTGAAGTTTTTTAACTTCTCTCAGCTTATGGCAATGCACCCCCAGTGAACTATAATGTGTTAATCTATTTGATTTTTACATAATTTGTCAACTTTAATTTTTTTTGCAGAGCAAGCAATGAAACAAAATAAACTCTTGACGGAAATTTAATACACTTGTACAATTGTACCCATGAAAATTATAGCAGACACAAATACTTTTTTGGCGGCTACTCTTTTTGAACCAGAAAGAGACGAAATTATCAGACTTACCCATGGAGCCAATTTAGTGGCACCTGAAATTTTGCCTTTTGAAATTGGGAACGCATTGTCCGCAATGCTCAAAAGAGGAAGATTGGTACCTGAAGATATATTCATTGTTTGGGATGCAATACAACAAATCCCTGTCGATTTGCGTAGTGTTGATATCCGTGAGGCATTAAAGATTGCGTCTAAATTCAATATATATGCTTATGATGCATATTTTTTAGTCTGCGCTCTTTCGCTGCGCAGCCCATTGTTGACTCTTGATCAGCGCATGATCGAAGTCGCCAAAAATTTGGACATTCATATCATCGAGGTGAACAAATGAAAGTGTATACGTATTCAGAAGCTCGACAAAAACTTGCCGCTGTTCTTGATATTGCAAAATTCGAAGAGGTTATTATTAAACGACGGGGGGGAGAATCATTTAGGATTATTTTTTCAAAATCTCCAAAATCGCCGTTCGATGTTGCTGGCGTAAAAACAAAAGCAACGACTCAAGATATCCTTGATGCAGTTAAAGAATCTCGAACAAGAAAAAACTTTGAAACAGAATAATGGTCTCTTTGACAATTTTGTATTTTATTGAAGGATCTTTGGAAAACAGTTCAAAATGTTTGGGTTCAAGAAACTGGAAATGTCTTCCACCACAGAATGTGGCACAATCGATTTATGCTCTAATAAATACCTAACCATATATTAACTTGAGTTTTTCACGGTGGCGTTGTACGCAGATTTCCAGGTTGTTAGATCGTTAGGTACTTTGCTGATACGTTAGGAAAACAGAAAGCCTGAATTGCTCTCAAGATTGGTTCAAGCTTTTTTTATATGCTGACTTTGGAGTCATTTATCAAACCTTAATTGACCGATATAATCAATAATAGTATGAGCACATATGCGACAAAAAATACCCGCCAGAATTTGGCAACTTTCGCCACGCTTTTTGTTATGATATTTGCAGGTCAACAGATTGCATATCAGCAACTCAGGGGATCCGTAATAGGAACATTTGGTCTGATAGATCGACGGAAGATAACAAAAAGTATAATTCTGTTGATGGTCAACTTCGTTATGATACCAATTTTCTCGCTTCCTGCTTTCGGACAACACATCACTCGGTTGGCGGCAGGGTACCAATACACTATTGGCTTGAGGTCCGACGGAACTGTAGCCACTGTTGGTGATAGGGTCTCGGGTGATGTCAGGTATTGGCAAGACATCACCGATATTGCGGCTGGCTGGACAATAGCGGTAGGTCTGAGGTCCGACGGCTCCGTACTGTTATCCCCCCCTATGAAGCAAACGTAAGTCAATGGCAAAACATAGTTCAGGTTGCAGCTAGAGGTCAAGTCATCGGATTAAAATCTGATGGGACGGTCGTTGTCGCAGAAACAACGCTTAGCAATGGCTTCGGCGATGTAAGCAAATGGAACCGGATAGCGCAGGTTGCAACAGGCGGGTGGCACCATTTTGGCTTGAAAAAGGATGGCACAGTTGTTTCTGTCGGAAACTACCCATTTGGAGGCTTTGATGTGAGCCAATGGAGTGGGATAACCCAAATTGCAGCTGGACATGAGCATATTCTCGGATTGAAATCTGATGGCACGGTGGTCGCAACTGGAAATTGTTTCCATGATCAATGCAATGTTGCATTTTGGAATGGAATCGTCCAGGTGGCTGCAGGGGCATCTCACAGTATCGGTTTAAAGTCAGACGGCACGGTAGTGGCAACAGGGTGGAACGGCTCCGGTGCATGCAATGTGAGTGACTGGCGTGACATTGAGCAGGTGTCAGCAGGCGATGGGCATACTGTGGGACTGAAATCCGATGGCACCTTCGTTACCTCTGGAGATAACGGAAACGGTCAATGCAATTTGGCATCATGGCGCAACATCCTCCAGGTGGTTGCAGGTGGTCAACACACGGCATGCTTGATGACCAACGGCACCGTTTTGGCGACCGGCCCAGCAGAGCGCCAGTACTTCTACCGCGGCCAGGGCGATGTGGATCACTGGATGGGGATTGTGAAAATTGCTGCAGGCTGGTTTCACACCATAGGGTTGAAGGCGGACGGAACCGTTCTTGCGGCAGGTGATAACTCTGTGAGCCAATGCGACGTTGGCCAATGGAGCGGAATCGTCGATGTGGCTACGGGAAACTCGCACAGTGTTGGGGTGAAATCAGACGGTACTGTGGTGGCCGCAGGCCCGTCTGACAACAACCACGAGGTTTATGATTGGGGGCAGTGCAACGTTTCGCTCTGGCGCGGGATCGTTCAGGCCGCTGCAGGAGGCGAGCACACTGTGGGTCTGAAATCAGATGGCAGAGTGGTTGCTGTTGGCGATGACACTTCAGGCCAATGCAATATAGACCAATGGAGTGGAATCGTTCAGATCGCAGCGGGCTGGTCTCACACCGTAGGTCTGAAAGCCGACGGGACGGTTGTGGCGGCAGGACCGAGCAAGGGCTCTTACAACGATTACGACCAATGCAACGTAGATCATTGGCAGGATATCATTGAGATAGCCGCAGGAAAATACTATACCATGGGATTAAAATCGGATGGGACGCTGGTCTTTGCAGGTTATTTTACCGGCAAAGAGGTGTTCGATGAAATAGGTGCGAGCCAATGGCAGGGAATCGTTAAGATCGCCGCTGGCGGAGAGCATATGGTCGGTTTGAAATCGGACGGTGCGTTAGTCGCCTATGGCAACAATTCTTCTGGCCAGTGCAATATTGTTTCATGGGATTCTCGTCCAACAGTTGCTACACCTGGCAACATCAACGATGACAGGCAAGTAGGTCTGGCCGATGCGGTTCTATCGCTACATGTCGCAGGTGGAAAAACGTTTACCAATATCAACCTAAAAGCCGACGTAGATGGTGATGGAAAAATCGGCTTGGTAGAGGCGGTTTTCGCGATGCAAAAAGCGGCGATGTTGCGGTAATATCTTTCTCAAAACTGAGAGTTATACCGATCTACAGCCCAATTTTCTGGTTGACAATAATCTTTCTGAACAAAATTGGGTTTAAGAAATTAACTAAGATTTATTAAAGAAGTTCAGGCCTGAAGTCAAATTGATTTGACCCGGCTTTTTCTCAGGGGGGGCTTCCAATGGTAGAGGAGCCCGGCCACCAGTGCCGTGAAGGGAGCCACGGTGACGAGCCCGAAGCTGCCCACCAGGATATTCAGGATTTCGGCGGCCACAAAGGGCGCATTAAGGATGTTTTTCGAGGGAAGCCCCTTGGCCATGAAGAGAAGGAACATGCTGATGTGGCTGGCTGAATAGGCCAGGAGCAGGGTGGTGGTCATGGTGCCGATGACGGCCCGGCCCACCCGGAGGCCGGAGCGCAGATGCTCCCTGAATCCGATGTCCGGGTTTTTCTGGCTGATTTCATCCATGGCTGCGGCAATGTCCATGGCCAGGTCCATGACGGCCCCGGAGGAGGCGATGAAGACCCCGGCAATGAAGATGTCCGTGAGCCGCAGATCGTAATACCCCGAATAGAGCAGGGTTTCGGCAAAGGGACGGACGGCGCCGTGGAGGGCAAAAGCCCGGGTGAACAGCACCGCCAGGAGGCAGGTCAGGGACACCCCCAGCATGGACCCGGCAAAGGTGGCCACTCCCCGACGGTTCATCCCGCCTACGGAAAAGGTGATCACGGCGGTGAAAATGCCCACCATGGCCATTCCGGTGGGCAGGGGGGCAAACCCCCTGAGAATGAGCGGGAAGAAGACCTTCCAGAGGACCATGGCCGTAAACACAAAGGAGAGCAGGGCCTTAAGACCCGTAACCCCGGCCACGCCGATGAGCAGCAGGGCGAAGAGCCCGATGAGGATCAGTTGCATCCGGAGCCGGTAAACACCCCGGGCCATCCCGTTTTGCGGTCGCCCGTTCGGGGCGTCGTATTCCACCAGCACCGTGGTCCCGGCCTCGTAGAACTCGTCAAATTCCATCTTGCCCGTGAGCATATTGGTAACGGCCAGTTCCCGGCCTTTGTGGGGACCGTCCAGCAGTCGCACGGTCAAAAACTGGTTTTCGGTCTTGACGATGAGATTGATGCGCACATGGCTGTTGTCCACGGCAATGACCCGGCCCCGGGCATGGATCCCCTTTACGCCTTTGGGGATATTCCCCAGGTTAACAAAGGCAAGCGCCAGGCAGATCCCGGCAATTACCAGGGAAAAAAACAGGTCTCGTGAAATCTTAGGCATGGGTTTTTCTCTTCTGAAATATGAAACGGCGCCGAAACAAAGACGGCGCCGTTTCAGGGTTAAACAAAAAAGGGATTATTCTTTTTCCACCGGAAGCCGTTCCAGATTCAGCGCCCGGGCCAGCTTTTTGGCAATATCCGTATTGTCATAAAAGCCTGAAAAACGCTCTGCTTCCCGTCCCTGGGCAAACACGGGAACCGGTACGCCGGTATGGGAATAGGAGGTCCAGCCGATGCTGGCGCGCTCGTTCAGGATATGGGTGATGGTCACGATGAAGGGTTCATAACCGCCGTAGAGATAGGTGTTCTCGGCACCGCTGTTGTCGTTGGACCCGCACATGGACTTGTCATATGCGTCTTCCAGCTTTTTTTTCTGGTACTCGTTCAGGGCGGCAGGATTGGGGGCTTTAGGATCCGTTGAGGTAGCGGTATAGTCCAGACCGAAAAAGGTGTTCATCTTATCGATCATGACGGTATCGGCGGCCAAGTTGTCGACACCAATGTAGCTACCGCAAACACTGTCTTTGTTGGCGGCTTTGTGGGGTTCCCAGTCATTGGCATCGAAATTTTCATAGCTTTTGGTCTGGCCCAGCAGTTTATCATAATAGGCCTTGTATCCTGTCGTGGCGTGACCGATGGTCATACCGCCGGTTTCATGGTCCCCGGTCACCACGATGAGGGTTTCATGGGGATGTTTTTCGTAAAATTCCAGGGCCTTGCCCACGGCGTTGTCAAAATCCATCATGTCGCCGATGGTGGCCACGGCATCGTTGGCATGACAGGCCCAGTCAATTTTTCCGCCTTCCACCATGATGAAAAAACCCTCATCCCGGTGCCTTCTTTTTCTGTCCCAGCCCTTACCCCACTTGCCATTGCGGCGGCCTTCATAGAGGGTGGCAATGGCAATTTCCGTCATCTCGGCCAGGGAAAGGTTCTCCTCGGGCTTGTCAATATCGTAGGGCATGGCTTTGGAGCCGTCCAGGGTCGGGTTGATACAGATCACCTTGTCCCTGGGGTCATCCTTGAGGCTGAGAATGGCCTCCCGGGTGTTGAGGATTTCATAGCCGTTATCTTCCAGCAATTGGAGCACATTGATCGGGGCCTCCGTTTTGACCAGGCCGCCGCCGCCGAAGAATTCATAATCCGTTTCGGCCAGTTGGGCTGCGATTCCGTTCATGTCGGAACGACTGGGAACACTGGCATAATAGGCTGCCGGGGTGGCATGGTCCAGGGAAACGCTGGAAAGGATACCGACCTTCATCCCGGCCTCGTGGGCCAGTTGGGCAATGCTCTTATAGCGGGTAGTCTTGGTGTCGTCCATGCCGATGACACCGCTCAGGGTCTTGATGCCGCAGGCAAAGGCTGTGGCCGAAGAGGCCGAGTCGGTCATCAGGGCATGGGCGTCGAAAGTGGTCTGCATGCCGGCTACGGGCATCTTGCTCATGTTCAGCCGGTTTTCGGGTTTGAGCAGATCCGTCGCCAGCATAGCGGACCCGCCGTTAACGGTAGTCATATAGGCCTCGGTGGCCTGGATCTGTGAACTGGACATGCCGTCACCCAGGAAGAAAAATACATACTTGGGCTGGGTTGCGTATGCGGCCGAGGCCATACAGGCCATCAAGCTGACGAATACCATGGTAGCCAAACTTCTTTTCAGTTTCATCGGTCTTCTCCTTTCAATAAAAAAATTTTTAATGGACTTTCCATCAGAGCCCCTCCCGGATGGAAATCACCGTCGAGGTAATCCGCCTAGGCCCCTGTCCGGTCAATATCAGCCAGCCGTCTTGCAGGTGGTGTTTAAACGGCATTGCGCCTCATCCCTTTTCTGTCTGCAAGACCCTTTGGCTTTCCAGCCTCCGGTTCCCCGGGGGGCGGCTGTTTCTTGGGTACGATTTGGTTATACAGGGTTTGTATTAGGCGGGGATTAGGTGAAAATTAGGGTTTTGCAATAAGTTTATTTTGATGGAAAAATGATTTTTTATGAAATTATTTCAGGGTTTTAAAAAGATTAAAAAAATTCATAAAAGGCTTGACAGGGTCCTCACCGGGCAGGAAAGGGCCTGGGGTCTGCCCCGCCCTGCCTTTTAGAACTTTAAAAACGAGCCATTTTTTCTTATTTCTGAACCTTTCTCCTCAGTGCAGCCAGGCCGAGGATGCCGGTGCCGAGCAGCCAGGCTGCGCCGGGGGCAGGAACTGCATTCGGGTTGTTGCCGATGGCGAAGATGATCTTGTCACCTTCCCTGCCTTCAGCTATTTTGGTGAGATCAAGAGTGAATTGGCCTTGAAGAACGAATCCGTTATTGAGCAGAGCCCCGCCTGGATCAATGATCGACCAGCTGCCGATGCCAGCTTCAGGGATTGTGAAAGTCCCCAGGTCATTGCCGTCCAAATCAGAAAGCGTGAGACCATTAAATGTGGGAAAATTTATTCTGTCCCAGAGTTGAAAATTGATGTAGTTGACTGGTCCGGCGGTCACGGCATCCGGGGCACGACCGATGGTCACATCATAGGGTCCTGTACTATTATTCTGTGTACCGCTGCCCTTCAAGTTCAGGCTCACTAAATCCGCTGAGGGATCGTAGGTGATCGTGAAGTCGTTGAGCTCTGCCCAGTCGGCATAGGCATACAGCCCAGGTACCTGCCCGTTCACCTGATTCTCTCCTGGTTTCCTGGTTGGCGAGGCGTTGACCATCATCTCATAGTCGGAAGTGGTGGAATTGAAATTTCGGAATCTCACGTCGGCAAGCCAATCGCTGGTTCCAGCCAATTCGCCTGTTTGTACAAACATGGCGTTGGCGCTGCTCACCCAGACTAAGGATAAGAGCACCAATAATAGAGCCTTTTTTTTCATCTTTTTTTTAACCTCCTTACCTTTATTTATTGCTGCCATTTTAGATTAATCAGGTGGTCCGGCTGTTATGCAGGGTGGTGGATTTTATTTGTTTTTGTTCTTATCCTGGATGGTGGTGTGCCTCTTAAAATTTCCCGTCTTAAGCCGGTGACTTTAAACTGCATTCCGCCTCATCCCTTTTCTATCTGCAAGACCCGTTGACTTTCCGGCCCCCGGTCGCCCGGGGAGTGGCTTTTTCTGATTTGTACAATCCTACAGGGTCTGTGTGAGATTGGGATTAGATGCAAATTAGACTTGTGTAATAATATGGTTTGGTCGAAAAATTGATTTTTTATGCAATTATTTCAGATTGTTAAAGAGAATATAAAAATTCATAAAAGGCTTGACAGGGTCCCCACCGGGCAGGAAAGAGTCCGGTGGAAAAAAAATATTTATTGATATAATACAGATCATACCGCAGTTTTTCAACAGAATCTCCCAGGGAGGCCCCATAGGGATACATGACCTGGGCCCAGCCGGTGATGCCTGGTTTGACCGCATGGCGTTCCATATAATACGGCGTGATCCCGCAGATCTGTTCGACGAATTCGGGCCGCTCCGGCCTTGGCCCGATAAATCTCATCTCTCCTTTTAAGACGTTGACAAGCTGGGGCAGTTCGTCAATCCGGGTTTTCCTGAAGAACTGCCCGAACCGGGTCACCCTGGGATCATTTTCCTTGGCCCAGGCCTCCCCGCCGCCGCTTTCCGCATCAATGCCCATGGTCCTGAATTTATAAATGGTAAATTCTTTGCCGTTCTTTCCCACCCGTTTCTGGGAATAGAACACGGGACCCGGGGACTTATATTTCACCAGGGCCACCAGGACCACCAGGACCGGAAAAAATTGAGCAGGCAAGTTTCGCACTCTTGTTGTTTTAACGCACAAACGACTTTTTTCAATGCCCTTCCAAATACGCCCCTAAAGGTTGACCCCTTGTAGCAGGGCAGTTCTGCATCAGTATCAAGGTGGCAGTTAAAGTTGTATCGCTCAAAAAGCATTATGACTCCGAACCCTTTTGGTTTTAAAAAAGTAGTACATTTATGGAAATGAATTATACAAAAAAAAAGACCTTGTATAGTTTCGCAACGTTGCAGTAAAGATACTCCCCAAAAAAAATGGGGGCAAAGTTGATTCACATTTTTTATGTAACACCACTCTTGCCAATTTGGGGCGAGCGTTTTCCAGTCATATACGAAACGTCACTATGTTTGATTATAATAAACTTTTATATATTGAAAGAGAATTGTTGGATCTGTCCAAAAATGTTTGTAAACCAGTTGAAATTTATCAATCCTTTTAAAAAGAATTACCGAAAAGATTTAAATGAAACTATTCAGAACTCAGGGCCGCCAAAAACCTTTCGAAGTCCGAAAGTTCCCTTGATTTAATTCTATTGCAAAAACTAAAAACTCTTGCTATACATGTATAACAATAAGGAGAACCATTATGTTGGCAATACGATTACCAAAAGAGATAGAAGACAGACTTGATACATTGGCGAAAATCACAGGACGAACAAAAACATTCTATGCAAGGGAAGCTATTTTCAAGCATCTGGAAGATCTGGAAGATGTCTACCTGGCTGAAAAAAGGCTTGAAGATGTCCGGTCAGGGAAATCAAAAACAATTCCACTTGAAAATATAATGAAGCGATATGACCTGGAAAATTGAGTTCGAGCAGGAAGCAGAAAAAGAACTTAGATGTCTTGACCGACAACAAGCTACACGAATTTTAAAATATTTGTTTGAGAGAATAGCTACACCAGAAGACCCGCGTCGCTTTGGAGAAGCATTGAAATTTAATTTATCTGGTCTTTGGAAATATCGAATAGGAATATAGCGAACAAGACCCGGTTCCTGGTCGTTATTTAAAAATATTGTTTGTATTAACTCTTAATTTATGCCATAAAACAAATTATGCTTAATGTTAAAGAAAATGATATCTTGAAGGATCTGGGCCTTCGTCTGAAACATGCCAGACTGGAAATCAACGACCCGCAAAAAGAATTTGCATTCAGGATCGGGGTATCCATTCCAACCCTTTACAAAATGGAACAGGGCCATCCGTCCATTTCCATCGGCACATGGGTAAAAGCCTTGTCCATGCTGGGCAGACTGGGCGATATCGATCAATTGATTGCACCTGAAAAATCCCTGTTTGCACAATATGAGGCCTGGGAAAAAACAAAGAACCGCCAACGGGTAAAAAGGAAATCATAGAATGATCCGGCTGGTTGTCCATGTTACACTTCCCGATAATACAACATTGCTCTGCGGAGAGATGGTCATAACAGGGTCTGATCCCCGAGGTCGGGCAGAGGGCGCTTTCCGGTATATGCCGGAATATCTTAAACACCCAAAGGCCTTTCCCCTGGACCCTGTTGCCCTGCCTTTGACCTCAAAGGAGTTTCAGACCGGGAGACCGGAAGGTGTGCATGCTGTTTTTGAAGACGCTCTTCCGGACGACTGGGGCAGAGCCCTTTTAATAAAAAAAGCAAAGCTCGGCAGGGATAAACAGACCATTCCAGGAATGCTTGCTGCACTTGGAGATGGCGGATTGGGTGCTCTGTCCTTTCAATCTGCACAGAGCCGTCCCAAAACAGATTCTTCAGCCAGCATTAAAGATCTGGAAGCCCTTCTGGATGCTGCCACACGATACGAGTCCGGATTGCCCCTGGATGAAGAAAAATTACAATTGCTGTATCAAAGCGGGAGCAGCCCCGGTGGTGCAAGGCCAAAAGCCCTTTGCCGCAAAGAGGACGGATCTTACTGGATCACCAAATTCCCCCGGCATCAGGACACCTTTCATGTGGAACCCATTGAAGCGGCCACGCTTGAACTGGCAAAACGTTCCGGATTATTGGTTCCTGAATTTGAAATCCGGGACATCGGAAAAAGAAAAGTACTTTTTGTGAAGCGATTTGATATTTCAGACCATGGCGGCCGGTATCATATGATCAGTATGCAAACCCTTCTACAGGCCCAGGGTTACTATTTCCTTGGATATCAGAATATGTTTGATGTCGTGAAAGCCCATAGCTGCCAGCCCTCGGTTGATGTGCCCCTTTTATTCAGACAGATGGTGTTTAATGCGGCCATAGGCAATACCGACGATCACCTGAAAAATTTCTGCATGCTTCATAAAGAGCCCGGATATTGCCTTTCGCCAGTATATGATGTGCTGCCGGACCTCTATGAAAAAAGAGAGCATTCATTGTCTTTCCCTTTGGGGGCAGGCTTTCTTCCGCCAAATGGAAAAATGCTGCAAAGGATTGGGGAAAGCCTTAAAATAGACGCTGCCGGCATGATCATTGGGACAGTCAGACAGGCAGTGTCCGGCTGGAAGAAGGTCTTTAAATGCTGTAATGTCCCTGAATCCGACATCCAAAAGCTGGAATGGGGTATCAATAGGCGCATTGAATCTTTGGGTGATCAAAAATATTTGTAAACCAATTGAAATTTATCAATCCATGGTGCATATAAGGGTCTGATTTATAAGGTTGCCTGGCAAACGGAACACGGTTAAAATCCGTGACGGTTCCTATCCCTGCAGTTCCTATCCCGATTGAACTTTTCATATTGTTTTTAAGAAAAGGACTTTAACTTTTCTTTTGATAAACGTTTAATCACCTCATTAATTTCATATAGGACAGGACTTTCTCCGTATAAGTCAAAAAATTCTTCGGTTGTGTTTTTTGCCTCTTTTGCTATTTTGTCAGCCATCTCCACGATGGTCTCTTTGACAATTTTGTATTTTATTGAAGTATCTTTGGAAAACCGTTCAAAATGTTTGAGTTCAAGAAACTGGAAATGTCTTCCTCCACCTATTTTCATAGCCATTTTTTTTGCATAGGGGTACACATATGTGCACAATAAATCATAGAAAGGTGCCAGGATTGTCCCGTTTTCACCATGGATGAATGAAATATTTTTTGCATGGGCATCAGAATTACCGATTAAACCGTTAAAAATTATTAGCTGCAAAAACCGTTTAGTATCTTTGACTTGAAAAGCACTTTCATTTCTGATGAGTGAGAAACACATACCGAGTGTTGGAGAATATTTCAACTGGGCATTTACATTTAACGCCTGGAAAAAATCTTCTTGTATCAGTCTTATGATCTGCCCGTTTTCTATCTTTCTGTCGTATCGATCAATTAAGTATAGAGGTATTTCATCAATTTTAAAAATTTTAACATCAGGTACGGTCAGTCCCATTCTTTTGGCCAGCATCATGCAGAAAGTTTCGTTCTCAACCGTTCCATGGAGATCTTTTATCGGGGTTTTCAAAATATGGGAAGAGGGAGCACCGTTCATTGAAATTCGAAGTTTATTATTTTTAAGTGAAACAGGAAGTTTTTCCTGGGCGCCGGCAAGAGAAAGCCTGATACCGGCTTCATCTGCCATAAACGGATTCTCAGGCAGATCATTTATTATTTTTAATAAATGATCGTCAGTAAGCGTGTCGTAAGAATACATCTCGGGTTTTTGTGGCAAGACACCATCTTCAAATAAAGACACAGCACCAGCACAATCTCCACCAATAGCCCTTAAGAATTCAAACTGATTGCTGACGGGAATCTGAAGTTTTCTGGAAAGGACATCCAGAATTTTTCCTTCAGGCAGCAAATTGGTAAAATAGGAATATGAATCATCATTTAAATATGCGGTTTCTCTCAAAGGGAGGGAAACAGACAAACGATAACTATCTTTTGAATGGATCCAGTTTTTATCATACTGAAAACAAAACCTGCGCTGGTGGTCCAACCATAGCTCACCAGCCTTAAGTTGATTAACAAAAACGTTGAGCTTACTCTTCACCCATGTGCTCCTCAATATATCGGATTAGTTTGTGATTCGTCTTTGGAACAGCAAATACTTTTAATCCAAGGCCTTTCAATACATGCAAGGTTTTTTCCAGCTGGATAGTTGGTTTCCCGTTTTCAAGATCTGATAAAAAACGGGTACCAACATTTAGATATCCGGCCGCTTCTGACTGGGTTAAGCCCTGGTCCTTTCGTAATTTCCTGACAAGTTTGCCAATTGTTTTTGTGTCCATAAATTCCAACTTGTTTTGAATTAACTCCCGATCGGGAATATATAGTGTTTTTTTCTGAATATCAAGCTAAATATTCCCTTACAGTAATATTCCTTGATTAAAATAGATATTGTCGGAAAATATTACCGTAAGGGAATGGTGTAAAAAACGTTGGGTCTGTCCAAAAATATTTGTAAACCAGTTGAAATTTATCCTTCCATTGTGTATATAAGGGTCTGATTTATAAGGTTGCCCTGGCAAACGGAACACGGTTAAAATCCGTGACGGTCCCGCCGCTGTAACCGGAAATATCTGTTTTTTCTATAATGGTCACTGGTCAAACGGGAAGGCCAAAAAACAGATTTAAAGCCGGAAGTCAGAAGACGAGCCTGGGAGCACAAAATGTAAAGCCTGATGGAAAAGGGTTTTGTAAGGAGACTGTTCCTGCAAAATCCTTTTTGTATTTTTGCAGGACAACCATAGCGAGGAAACTATGACAACACAGCTTGAACATGCCCGCCAGGGCACCATTACCAGGCAGATGCAGATCATTGCCAGAAACGAGGGCCTTTCCGAAGAGTTTATTGTAAGCCATGTGGCAAAGGGTGAGATTGTTATCCCCTGCAACATCAACCGTCCTGATCAGATTGTCACCGGCATCGGAACCGGACTGCGGACCAAGGTAAACGCATCCATTGGAACATCGTCAGATATCTGTGATATTGCCCACGAAGTTGCAAAAGCGCAAGCTGCCCAGGAAGAAGGGGCTGACACCTTAATGGAATTATCTGCTGATGGAGATCTGGATGCCATTCGACGAACCGTTCTTGCCAATACTGATCTGGGTGTGGGCAATGTCCCCCTGTATCAGGCATTTAAAGAAGCCATCCGGAAATACAAAAATCCAGCCAAATTAGACCCTGAATATCTGTTCGACCTGATCGAAAAACAGCTTGAAGACGGATTAAGCTTTATGGCCATCCACTGCGGGATCAACCAGTACACCATTGAACGCTTGAGAAAACAGGGCTTTAGATACGGCGGCCTTGCTTCCAAGGGCGGGACTTATATGGTGGCATGGATGGACATCAACAAAAAAGAAAACCCCTTATACGAGCAGTTTGACCGGGTATGCGCCCTGATGAAAAAATATGATGCCGTTCTCTCTTTGGGCAATGGCATCCGGGCCGGGGCCATTCATGACAGCCATGACCGGGCCCAGATGGCAGAGATGATCATCAATTGCGAACTGGCTGAAATCGGAAGGGACATGGGCTGCCAGATGATGGTGGAAGGACCGGGGCATGTGCCCCTGGATGAAATTGAAGGCAATATCATGCTGGAAAAACGGATGTCCGGCAATGCACCCTATTATGTGTTGGGCCCCATTCCCTGTGATACCGGCGCCGGATATGACCATATCACCGCAGCCATTGGTGCGGCCAGTTCTGCCCGGTTCGGAGCCGACCTGATCTGCTATATCACCCCGGCTGAACACCTGGCGCTTCCCAATGTCAATGATGTTAGAGAAGGGGTCCGGGCAACACGCCTGGCTGCCCGTATCGGTGATATTTCAAAATATCCGGACCGAAGGGAAAATGAACGTCAGGCAGCCATGGCCAGACGGGACATGCGATGGAAAGATCTTGAGTCATACCTGCTCTTCCCGGAAGTGGCCCGGCAGATCAGAGAAGAACGTGCCCCTGCCATGAAAGAAACCTGCACCATGTGCGGAGATTTCTGTGCCATGAAAAAAGGTATGGAAATCTTTGAAAAGGATATCAAAGACAAGAGGTAAATCATGAGATTATTAGAACAGACCATTTTCAGCATCCCCAAAACCCTGGATGAAGATGCCTTTTACGCTGCCAGGGAACGGCTTGCCAACCAGGCCAAGCCAGCCGGCAGTTTAGGCGTGATGGAAGACATTTCAGCCCGGCTGGCTGCCATCAAAGGCACCATTAATGTTCAGCTTGCCAACAAACAGATTATCACCTGTGCCGGAGACCACGGCATTGTCGAAGAAGGGGTCAGCCTGTTTCCAGCCGAAGTAACCCCCCAGATGGTGTATAATTTTGCCGCAGGCGGTGCCTCGGTCAATGTCATTGCCAGCCATGCCGGTGCGATTGTTAAAGCAGCAGATATCGGGGTCAATCATGATTTTGATCCGAGCCTGCCTATTTTTCATAAAAAAGTGCGGCACGGGACAGCCAATTTCACCAAAGAACCAGCCATGACAAGAGAAGAAGCCATTCGATCCATTGAAGCCGGTATTGAAATGGTCAATGAACTTGAGGCACAGGCGCCTGTGGATCTTCTGGGAACCGGGGATATGGGGATTGGCAATACCACGCCATCGTCTGCTATAATTGCGGCTTTTTCAGGCATTGATGTGGAAAAACTCACCGGCCGGGGAACCGGGATCGATGACCAGGCCCTTGCCAACAAGATCAGGGTGATTAAAACCGGACTGGCCCTTCACCGGCCTGACCCTGAAGACCCCATTGATGTGCTGTCCAAGGTGGGCGGACTTGAAATCGGGGCCCTTGCCGGCCTTGTGCTGGGTGCGGCTGCCAAACGCATTCCCGTGATCTGTGACGGCCTGATCTCCACGGCAGGGGCTTTGATTGCCTGTGAGCTGGCACCGTTTGCAAAAAACTATCTGTTTGCCAGCCACAATTCAGTTGAAATCGGCCACCAGTTCATGTACCAGCGGCTGGGACTTACCCCGCTCATTGATTTGAAATTCAGACTGGGAGAAGGAACCGGTGCAGCCGTCTGTATGGAGTTGCTTGATCTGTCCACAAGAATTCTGGCAGACATCAAAACCTTTGAAGAGGTGGGCATCAAAAACGCCCAGTAAACATAAAACAACGCAGTCATGACAAAGCCCGTCATGGCCTCATGACTGCGTTGCCGGGTTACAATATGTTGAATCCGGCCTCTTTCCAGCCGCTGATGCCTTTATCCAGAACGCTTATATTTGTGTATCCTTTTTCCGTATACTGAGCGGCAAGACCTGCCGCTGATGAATCACCCACTCACCCTCAGTAAAAAATAATATCAGATCCAAGACTCAGATCCGGCACCATCTTTAAAAATTCGCTCATGGGAATGGCCCCTTCAAGATGGGCCCGGGAATGAAATTTCGCATCATCGTAAATACACACCAGCAAAGAAAGATCAGCATCAACCCGTGCCTTTGCATCAACAGCTGAAATTTTACGAATACCTGACATCACACACCTCCTTTGATTTTTAACTGAACTGGACGTTATGGACAGGTATAGTATAACCACATAATTTTTTAATACAAACATTTTATCGTATCCAATGCTTGACTGATCTTTAAACAAATAAAAATCAAAACCTGTAGTTTAAGATGGCTTCTATGAATGATCTATGCTTTATTGAGCATTAATTGAAGCTATCATCTTCAAAACTGAATTATAAAGCATAGGGCAATGATTTGTGAGAAACATCAACGACCTGATAAAGCAGGTCAAAGCGCTTGAAATACAACTGGCTGTCTGTACCCGTTGCGGCATGTGCCAATCAGTGTGTCCCCTGTTTGACCGGACCGGAAAAGAATCAGATGTGGCAAGGGGAAAGCTGGCCCTGCTAAGCGGCCTGATCTCCCATATTTTCTCAGACCCGGACGGTGTCAACGAACGGTTGAACCGCTGCCTGCTGTGCGGCTCCTGTGCCGCCAACTGCCCATCCGGCGTAAATGCCCTTGAAATATTTATCCGGGCCAGGGCCATCCTTGCTGAATACAAAGGTCTTTCTCTGATTAAAAAAATCCTGTTTAAACGGATGCTCGCCAATCCAAAAGCATTCAATGTCCTGATGAAAATGGCCTCTAAATTTCAAAACCTGATGATCAAAAGCAATCGAAACCAGCAGGGAACTTCCTGTGCCCGGTTCATATCCCCTCTGTTAAAAGACCGCCATTTTATGGCCATGGCTGACTATCCCTTCCACAAAACCATATCCCATAATGCCATAAGCCAGATACAACCAGAGCAAACCTGTGGCACTATCAGCGTTCTTTTATTCACCGGATGTCTGATTGATAAGATCATGCCGCAGATCGCCCAGGCCTGTGTTACAGCCCTTACCCACCATAAGGTCCGGGTGATTATTCCTGAAACCCAGGGCTGTTGCGGTATCCCTGCCCTGGCAGCAGGCGATCAAAACACCTTTAATACTCTTATGACCTATCACATTGATCTGTTTGAACGAGAAAGTTTTGATTACCTGGTCACAGCCTGTGCCACCTGTACATCAACCATTAAAAAATTATGGCCGTCGCTTTATCAGGATTCAATGCCGGAAAACACCAAAGCCTTTCTGAACAAACTGGCTGAAAAAACCATGGATATCAATGAATTTTTAGTGGATGTGATGGGTGTCAGCGCCTCAAATGACAGCAACTCTTCTTTCAAACGTGAACCAGTTACCTATCATGATCCCTGCCATTTAAAAAAATCTTTGGGTATTTTTAAACAGCCCCGGCAACTGCTGGTGGCAGCCGGTCATCCGGTAAAAGAAATGATTGATTCTGACAAATGCTGTGGCATGGGGGGCAGTTTTAATCTGTTCCATTATGATCTGTCCAGTCAGATCGGTACAATCAAACAAAAAAATATCATTGACACCCAATGCTCAATTGTGACCAGCGGGTGTCCTGCCTGCATCATGCAGATCAGCGACATGCTGTCCAGAGCCGGAACCGATATCCGGGTAAAACACCCCATTGAGCTGTATGCAAAAAGCTTAGGACCGCAAATATTATAAAGCGGTTTTCACTAACGGCCATGGGCCGCCCTGGTATTTTACCCTGGCCTGCCCGCAGTTGGAAAGATGTTTTTATCCTTCCCCTTGAAAATGGATATATCTCTTTATTCAGGGGAAGGATTTTTGTTTAAGCATTGTATTGTTTAATACAAAAAACCAAAGAATTATGCTGTGATAAAACCAGTGCCGTTACAGGTCGGGCACTTTTGATCAGGATCACAGATGCAGTCATCAACAGCACCGTCTCCATCAGTGGTACGCCATTCGCTATCACATTCACAATTTCCAACAATTAGTTTTTTTCCTTTACAATCGGGGCAGGATTTTTTTTCCATGGCAAATTCCTTTCTTGTTTTAATTTGTTTATAAGAAAAAGGACTTGCCTATAAAATAATCTATTCTTTACTCTTGTAAAGCTTTTTAAACAAATTGTTTTTTTAAAACCATTTTTGCAGCATCTCTTCCGGCCATCATGACGGGTGTGTATCCGCCTCCATGAGACCATGCGCTGGCAAGATACAGGCCCTTAATGGGTGTTTCTGCCTTTAAATGGGGTTTGTCATGATCAAACCCATAGATCGATCCTGCTGGATTTTTTGTGTAATAGACATTGGTCAGCGGCGTTCCCATTTCCATTTCCTCTATCATGCCGGAAAGGCCGGGGATCAAACGCGATTCAACGCGCTGAATAAATCGTCTGGCAAGTCTTTGTTTTTCTTTGTTATAGTCGTCTTTTCTACCGTTAAAATAATCGGTTTCAAATTGTTTCCAGGGGGAATAGTCAGACAAGCATACGATGGACATGGTGGCTTTTCCGGGCATGGAATAGCCGTTAAATAAGTTGTCATACAGAACAATGCCCAGGCTTGATTCAGCCATATCGTTGCTGGAATCGAAATCGTTCATAGCCGGGGCTCTGCCTGACAGGTGGGTGCTATAACTGGTGTATCCTGCCGGCTTTTTGTCAAGGCCAAGCCAGAGATTTACAGCAGACAAAGACGATTTTTGGTTGTTGATCTGAGTCTTGAAGGTGTCCGGAACCTGTTGTTTGTCTATCATCTGGTTGATCAGGGTCGGCACGCTGCAATTGGCAATAACAGCCTGTGCCGGGTATTTTTTACCAGCCTGATCCAGGACTCCTTCTATCTGGTTGTGATCATTAAAAATAATTTTTTCAACCTGGGTGCGGTATTTAATTTTCCCATTCAATTTTTTTATATGGTTTGCCAGCGTATTGCTCAGATTCTGGGACCTGGTTTTGTAATATTGCCCCCCGTGAACCAGATATTCCCCTGTGGCCACAGCATAAAAAAGAGCATTGATCCTGTCCGGAGGAAGGCCATAGAACCCGCTGCAAAATTTTCTTGGTATGGTCCAACTTGCTTGTGCCGTCATATTATTAAGGTTTTTTTGAGATGGCTTGTAAATTCTTTCATGGGTATTTGTTTTCTGCCGATTTATGTATTCTCCGGAAAACACCTGCTGGCAGCATATCTTCGTCCAAGCAACATTGATGCAGCATATGGCGCATGGAGTATTTTAAAACTTTTGATAAAACGTTTCCGTGAAGTCTGGCCGAACCGTTAATTCAACAAGCCCGGGCTCAATTTGACGAGTAGGGAGAAAAGCCACGCCTGTTTGGTGATTTAACATATGCTGCAGAATCATGGAAATATGAACGGCGTATTATTGTCAAAGCAGAACACACAGAAATGGGAAAGAACTCACGGTTTCTGGTGACTAATCTTACAGGGCCAGCCAGGAACTTTATGATAAATCGAATTGTGCCCGTGGTGAAGCTGAACAAAGGATCAAGGCGCAACAATTGAATCTATTTGCAGACAGGACAAGCTGCATGAACTGTATCCCCAATCAGTTACGAATGTTACTGTCTGGTTTGGCATATACCCTGATCGAGGCCATAAGACGGCTTGCTTTGAAAAAGACGGAATTATTTAAGGATAGCTGTGGAACGATACGCCTAAAACTGTTTAAGATTAGTGCAGTCATCTTAAAAATACTCGTCGGGTTCAGATGCTTTTATCCAGTGTCTACCCATATCAGGATCTTTTTTACACGGTATCA
>JBDRPM010000032.1:0-3392 GCA_043827005.1 Pseudomonadota bacterium
TTCTTAATCCCAAGGCAGCCCCGCTGGATCCGAACAAAAAACCATTGGGATTCAAAGTTGTCTGGGATATTTTTGTCAGCGTTCTGCCGCCGGCATTGTTGATTCTGGCTGTGTTGGGATCGATTTTTGCCGGGATTACCACCCCGACGGAAGCCAGTGGTGTGGGTGCCTTGGGCGCCACCCTTCTGGCTGCGTTTAACCGCAAATTAACATGGCAGGTCATTGTAGATGTCATGAAATCATGTTTTAATACAACAGCCTATATCTTTGCTATTTTTCTGGGTGCCACCTGCTTTGCCCTGGTTTTAAGAAGCCTGGGCGGTGATGAACTCATTGAAAGATCTTTGCTGTCATTGCCTTTCGGGCCTTATGGCATCATGCTGGTTATACTGGGTGCGGTTTTCCTTCTGGGATTTTTCCTGGACTGGATTGAAATCACCCTCATTGTTCTGCCTTTGATCGCCCCGGTTGTTTCCGGCCTTGGCCTGAGCATTGACGGTGGCGGTGTGGTGGATAATCCTGAACTGGTATGGTTTGTCATGCTCATTGCGGTAAGTTTGCAGACATCATTTTTAACGCCGCCTGTAGGCTTTGCCCTGTTCTATCTAAAAGGGGTGTGTCCGCCGGAAATCAAGCTGATTGATATTTATAAAGGGGTTATTCCTTTTATTCTGCTTCAGTTGACCGGCCTTGTGCTTATTCTGATTTTTCCGCAACTTGTTCTCTGGCTGCCGATCATTGCGTATGCAAAATAAGTTGATTTACTGAGTATAAGTACCCTGATAGAACAAAATTAAGAAGAATGCTTAGCCTGTCCTGGTCTTGAGTTACAGATCAGGGCAGGCTTTAGTTATTGAAGCATGGTCAAAGATCCTGTACATGGCCTTTTTAGCCCGGATATTTCGGGTTAGCCCGGATCGAATGTCGGAATATCCATTAAAGCAATGATTGACAGATTTAGTCAAATCAGGTACAATTCATGTTTAAAAAATGATTGTGGATACAGATAAATGGTAAACAACCCGTTAAAACCTAAAAAATTATCAGATCAGGTCTTTGAACGTATTCGGGACCTGATTTTTCGTGGTGATCTCAAGCCTGGCGAACAGCTTAAGTCTGAACGAGAGCTAACGGATATTATGGCGGTCAGCCGTCCAACCATCCGTCAGGCAATTAAAAAACTGATTGAACGCGGTCTTGTGGAAAACCGGCAGGGACAAGGCACCTTTGTGTGTAATCCCAAGGATGCCCAGGGCCAGAACCTGCTGCGGGATCTGATTGACTGGGATGATGCCTCCCTTCGTGATCTGCTTGAGGTTCGTATGGCCTTGGAATGCCAGGCTGTTACCACAGCAGCACTTAGATCTACCAGCGAGGATGTGGCTGCCCTGGACCGTCATGTCCGGGAGATGAGAGAATCCATTCAAAAAGGTGAACTGGGAATTCTTGAAGATGTCCGTTTTCATATGACCCTGGCCTATGCCACCAAAAATCAGATACAGATCCTGTTAATGAAAAATCTGTATGATCTGCTGCATTTTGGTATTGAAGAAAGCCTGAATCAGCTTTACCTGGACCCCAAAAACTTAGAGACCATCCTCAATCAGCATCAACGGGTGGCTGATGCCATTCGAACCCGGGATGCAAATGGCGCTTACAAGGCCATGCAGGAACATATTCTTTTTCTGATTGATTTTATGTGTGATGAAAGCACTCTGATCAAACAGGATGCAGCTTCATTTATTCACAACCCGTCCTCCTTATAAAACGATTATCTGACTTTAATTGTTTTTTGGCTCTTATGATAACCATGAAATAAAAAGCGCAGAATCTGCTCAGATCCTGCGCTTTTAAAATCTATGATGGTGTAGGCTTAAATGGTATCAACCATTCAAGCTGTTTTGCATGGTTTTAACATATTTAAAATTCAGTGTTTATCCTTGTTTTTTGCTTTCCATCTGTGCGACGTTGTATTGTTCGAGCAGTCCGACAACATAGGGACCCTCTGGCGCCACAGCCACTTTAGGATGGTTGGGCAGCAACATATCAATGGCAGTTTGAATATCATCAATTTTGATCATGCCCATGGCAGACAGGTCTGTTTCAGACAGATAGGGCGAATATGCATAGATTTTGCCGGCATGATCCAATGCCTGATAAGTGGTTTGCAGGCACCATTGATCAATGACAAAATGATCCGGATCAGAATAACTTTTAAAAAATTTCTCAGGTGTGTTGCCTTCCAGAATCATTTTGGTGTATTCTTCAGATCCTAAGCCTTCCCGGCATTCACAGGCAACAATAATAGTCCCTCCTTTTTTGACGATATTCCGGGCAGCGATCAGACCTTTGCTGACCTGATAAAAAGTGGCATCCAGTGGATATCCGCCGGCAGAAGTAACCACAAGATCAACAGATTCTTCAACTTTTCGGGAAGACAGTTCTTTGACCAGGTTGCAACCGGCCTGATGGGCCTGGGTATGATGGCCTGCAAAAATTCCAACCATTTGGCGGGCTTTGTTGATGACCACGTTTGCGATAAAATCAACCCCTGCAAGCTGGGCCACTTTTTCTCCGGCCTCATGAAAGGGGTTGCCGTCTAAACGGCAATTGGTAACCTCAGGATGGTCGATCATTTTAAATGAGTGCATGTGGGTCATGGTGGTAAAACTTGAAATGCCCGGTAAAATGGATTTTCGACCGCCACTGTAACCGGCATACATATGAGGCTCAATCAAACCGGTAAGAATCTTTAAATCTGCATCAAGGTAATGTTTGTTAATTTCAATTGGCGCCCCGTCAATGGTATCAACCAGCCGCATATCTTCTTCTTTCCGGCAAAAATGATTGATAATGGTGTAGTTTTCCATAATCTGCGCACCCACCATGCTTTCAAGTTCTTTGCCCACATTGGGACGGTGCATGCCAGTGGCAATCAGGATGGTGATTTTTTCCCGGGGTATGCCGGCTGTTTCCAATGTCTTTAAAATGGGCGGTAACAATATTTGATTGGGAACAGGGCGGGTAATGTCTGAAATAACAATGCAGGCATCTTTTTTACCCACAGCCAACTTGGATAAAGGGGCCGTGCCAATGGGTTGCTCAATGGCCTGTTCAATGGCAAGGGTAGGGTTTGCCATTGCCAGAGCAGTGGTTGGATTTAACACAATGCTTGTATCCGGCACATTCAAAGAGATGTGTTTTTCACCGCATAATAGGTCAATGTCCATGGGTTTTCTCCTAATGTATTGCTGTTTTCATATGTCCAGTGTTTGAGCTGAACGTAAAATCGAATCGAGTGACTATTCTGATTGGTTCGATTGTGTTTGCCTTCTATTTAATGGTAATTTTATATTACCACTATTTTTAAGTCAATATATTTTTTAAAAAAA
>JBDRPM010000033.1:0-6796 GCA_043827005.1 Pseudomonadota bacterium
CTGGTATGTCTTTTTGTCACCAGATGCAATATTGGATTTAAGTTTGCCCAACCATCCTTCCATGGCATTTCCAACAACAACGGTTTCGATTCCTCTTGCTGCGGTCCGACCCAGTGTAGAAAAAAGTGCGTCAACGCCGACATTAAGAGTTTTTAATGTATGGTCGACCAGAGCTTTGATTTCTTTGTGACCCTTGGTATAAGCCACAAGTACCCTGGCAAGCGGACCGACTTCAGCAGATTTACCATTATACCGAGGTGCCTTCATCCACGTGTATTTATCTTCTGTGTTATAGGTGATCTCACCCTTGATGGGTTTGGTTTCACCATCATAGGGATGTTTTGGACTGCCTTTTTCATACCAGCCCCGTGTCACATCTTCAGTTATCATGTTCGCATCCAGGGCAATTGGAGTTAAATTCCCGGCCAGCACCCCTTCAGGCAGCAATTTATCATCATCAATGCCTTTTTGGGGGAAGTCACCATATGCCAGGAATGTATCATTATTACCACCTATTCCTCCCCAATCCTTGTAAAAAGAAGCCACTGCGAGCAGGTCGGGAAGATAGACCTCATCAACAAAGGACTTGGTTTCTTTCCAGATATCAATGAATTCATCGATTCTGTCCGGAGTCAAGTCACCCACACAGGTGACACCCCCCACAACCAGAGATTGCGGATGCGGGTTCTTGCCGCCGAATATGGCATGCATTCTGGCTGCCTTGGCCTGAAGTGCGATGGCTTCAAGATAATGGGAGGATGCCATCAGGTTGGCTTCTGCCGGCAGTTTATAAGCCGAATGTCCCCAGTAGGCATTGTTAAATGGTCCCAGCTGTCCGGAGTTAACAAATGCTTTTAATTTGTCCTGAACGGTTTTAAAATAGGCTGCACTTTGAGGCCGGCCACTGACATTTTCAGACAATTTTGCGGTTTTGACCGGATCTGCGGATAACCCGCTGACAATGTCCACCCAATCCAGCGCATGCAGATGATAAAAATGAACAATATGATCATGCTGATACTGTGCGCCATGAAGCAGATTTCTAATAATCCTTGCATTTTCAGGAATCGTAATCTTACAGGCATCTTCCACAGCCCGAACAGAAGACAATGCATGAATATAAGTGCAGACCCCGCAGGATCTTTGCACAAAATGGTGGGCATCCCTTGGATCTCTTCCCTGGAGCATGATTTCAATGCCCCGGAACATGGTGCCTGAACTCCAGGCATCTTTGACCTTACCATTTTCTATTTCAACTTCTATTTTTAAATGACCCTCAATCCTGGTGATGGGATCAACAATAATTCTTTGGCCCATATTATTTTCCTTTCAACTGTTGTTTTTATAAAAAATACAAAATTTAAATCCTGATACAATACAAAATTACGAAGCTTCGTAAAAAGGTGACATTGTATCCCAGAAATCAGGCTCACTGCATCCAATACAGGGGTGCCCTGCCTGGATGGGAAAACTGGTTCCATCATTAAATTTTGCTGTGGGACAATTGTTATATGTTTCCGGCCCCCTGCATCCCATTTTATAAAGACAATAGCCCAATTCTGCTTCTTTTGAGCCAAACTCAGTAACAAACCGTTCTGCTTCAAAATGCTCCAGCCGCGGACAATGATCGTGTACGGTTGACCCATAGGCGAAATTGGGTCGGCCCAGATCATCCAGCTCAATCGCTTCGCCGTTCAAATATTTTACAACGGTTGCCAGAAGGTTCAACGGATTCATCGGACAGCCTGGCAAATTAATGGGTTTGATTCCCAATGCCTCACCCACGCCTTTATATCCGCCAGGGTTGGGTTTTGCTGCTGCCACACCGCCATAAGCAGCACAAGAACCAATGGCTATGGTTGCAGCCGCCTGGGGCACAACCTGCCTTGCAATCTCCAAAAAGGTTCGATCGGCTACCTTCCCATAGGCGCCATTATAATTGGTGGCAATGGCCCCTTCCACAACACAGACAAATTTTCCAGAGTATTTTTTCAAAGCATTTTGAAGATTTTCTTCAGCCTGATGACCAGCCGCCGCCATAATGGTTTCGTGATACTCAACTGAAATGACTTCCAAAATCAATGCCCCCACATCCGGAGTTCTTAAAAATGCCTCGGAACATCCGGTACACTCTGCAAAATGGAGCCATATAACTGGTGGCCGTTGCTTTGCGGCAGCCTGTTCGATCTGCTCTGCAACCTTTCCAACGCAGGAATAAGACAATCCCATGGCAGCAGTCAGTGCTGAACAATACTTGAGAAAATCCCTTCTTGTGACCCCTTTTGCTTCGAGTTTGTCATAAAACTCTTTTTTACGATCTGTTTTCATTACACCCCCTGATCTTCATGGTCTTTATTAGGTATCATCACTTACATGTATTTTCGTTCAAGTTGCTCTGAATGGCCTTATCAATCGCTGCTCAGGGTTTTTCCAAATCAATCAGTATTTATATTTTTTCTATCACACATTAAAAAACCATTCTTCTTATAATTGCACAATTAGCACAATTAGCATATGTTGTGCAAACAAAAAAATTATCTTTTAAAAATTTATTAAAACAGGCGCTTCAGGTCATCTCCTTTTTATAGTGCCGTGGACCGGCTCAAGGAAAATCAATCAACAACCGATTAAGTTAAAAGCCATGCATAGCAAATGATTTGAAGGGATGGGGCCGGGCAGAACCAAGGCTGTTATATTAAATTTTTTCTTGCTTTGTTTTCCTTCATACTATAAGCGATATATAATTGCCAAAAAAGGTTATATATGCTTATAGAGTTATCATTTTACTATAATGGATAAAGGAGAAAATCAATGTCAGGTATGAATGAAATGAAAAAAACAGGTTTAACAAACAACAAAGGCTTTACCCTGATTGAAATCGCTATTGTGCTGGTCATCATCGGACTGATCCTTGGTGCTGCAGTCAAAGGCAAAGACCTGATCCAATCCGGAAAACAAAAAAAGTTTTACACCACTGTGATCAAGTCCTGGGAGCTGGCCGTTATCAGCTATTATGACCGGACCGGTCTTGTTTTAGGGGATGGGGCTGCCAATGGCGGAACTGCCGCCACAACCGATGGCCGGTTTGATAATATCGCAGGCGCCAATTTTGCCGCAATTGATGCAAAACTGAAGGCCGTTGGGCTCAGCGTACCCACCAGCAGCGGGGCTACCAGCGCCTTGAACACATTCAAAGGCCAATACAGCGGCACTCAGACCGTTACTATGAATCTATGGTACCTGTATAGCAATACCGACCTTAGATCAAGCAATGCCCTTTATTTAACAAACGTACCCACCGACCTTGCCATTGCCCTGGACACCATGGTAGACGGTCAAATTGATGCCAGAGCCGGCACATTCAGGCGATATGCGGACAATGCAGCCCCCAATGACGGCACTTGGCCGGATGCGTCCGTGACAACCGTTGTCAATGTTCAATATATTCTGGATATACCATAACCGTGAAATCCAACTATCTGATAACAGGCCTCCTGGCTGTGATGTTTTTGATTACCGGCCATTTTTTCATGGCGGCATATACGGACTTTTGCATCAACCAGTCACAACTGGATCTGCTCAGAGGTCAGGAACGGTCTGTTAAACGTCAGATAGAAACGTATCAGGAAAAATTAAACCAGCTTGAACAGGTCACTGCCTTTGTCAGGCAAATCCATCAACTGGGGCTCAAAAAAGACCAATGGGATACTTTTGGGGTTGAGCTCAAGGATGAACCCATGTCGCATGCAAAGCTTGGGGTCATCCTTGGCCAGACCCGGAATACCGGTCATTATTTTTTTAAACCCGGCAAACTATCCATTAAAACCGGCGCACCAGACCAGGACACGCCAACCGCTCAAATCAATCAAAGCAATCGGTCAAATGAAATAGCCCAGCCGGATTCGATTACCCAACCGGCTCCCTTAAAAGATGCCACTCCCTCTGACATTGATATAACCATAAGCCTGGACGGCCGATTTCTTGTCAAACGTCAGGGGGCTGGATGAAAAAAAACTATTGCATAGAACTGGACTCTTCAACCTTTCGTTTATCAGGAACCGAACTTGAAACCTGTACTGATATTCACTCGGTTTTCGGGTGCAAATACCTGGTTAGTGATTTTGAAAAATCCATCTCCCGGGTCATGCAGGTTCAATCGGACATTCGGTATGCCGAAGCCATGGTGGTCCGGGCACTTCAGGATGAGGGCGAGTTTGATGAACCTGTTTCTGTCATTACCCACTGGAAAAACAAGCGCGGGAAAAAAACCACAGAAATATTTTTTACCGCTCTTCCGTCACGGGTTTATCTTCAATATATTGATCTGATCAATGGGCATGACGATTATTTAATTTTAATCCCGGTATTCTCAATCATTACCCACCTGATCAAACAGATTTCCCAAAATGAAACCATGGCTGTTGTTTTCCGGCATGACCGGTTTGCAGACCTGGTCATTGGAAACAGCAATCATTTTTATTTTGCCACCCGATGTGTGGGATTTGATACCAGCGACGAACAGATTGCCTCTCTTTGGGAAACCATCTCACGGGAAATCTCCACAGCGGCCCAGGACAATGCCATCCGGATCAACCGCCTGATCTCGCTGAACTGGATCAATTCCAACGAACAGATTCCCTCTTTGTATCCCCTGGAAATCGAGCAATTATGCTTTAATGAAGAACCTATTGTTCATGAACAAAATACACATTCTGTCTCTTTTACAAGCGCATTACGGCTTTTCCCTTCCATGGAAGGGATTGCCCCCCAGAACGGCAAACTGCTCCACTATGCCAACAAATTATCGCCTGTGGTCATGGCCTTTTTCATCATCACCATCGCCATTCACGTGTGGGGCACGATTTCTTTTCAATCAAAAGCCAAAAACCTGGAAAGCACGATTGTTTCGCTGGAAAACCGGATCTATCGATTAAAAACGCAGATTATCCCTCCCCCCGACCATACCGAGTACATGATTGATTTAAAATTTGTGGATACCCTGTTCCACACCCGACATCTGCCATCGTATAAAGATGTGATCAATGATATCTGCCTGGGCATTTACCCGTCCACCACAGTGGAACAACTGGATATCGAATATGCTTCAAAACAGATAAACATCAAAATGAGCGGAAGGATTCCTGCTGATTTTGATACAGCGTATAAAAATTATCAGCACCTTTTATCAAGCCTTGAAAAAAGCGGATATGCCATTGACAGCAATCAGTTTAACACCCGGATCGATTCCTCCCGGTTTGAGCTTTCTTTTGTCTGGAGCATCCAATGAAAAGCAAATATCAGGGACTTGCAAATATTATCATTTTCGGCGTTTCCATTGCACTGATGGTTTTTTATGGCATTTATCAAGCCACCCTGCTAAAAGGCAGCATACAGATTTCAAGCCCTGCCGTCGTGCCGGCCATCAATATCCCGGATCAAGCCACCCTGGCCTATATTGATTTTTTAAATCAGCACCTGACTGATATTGCAAGGTTAAATCAAAACAATTCCCAGGTGGATTTAAAACTGTTCGGTTTTGATCCTCTGGCCCCCAAAAAAGAACACACCATACCAGACACACCTGACAGGACCAGTGTTTCAGATCCGGGCAGCCTGATCTCATTTTCATATAGTTTAACCTTATGCTTTGCATCCCCAAAAGGCAGTTTCTGCTCCATTGATGGAAAATTGTACAAAGAAAAAGCGATCCTGCCCGATGGCGCTAAAATTATAAAAATAGAAAACAACCGGGTGTTGATTTTAAAACAAGACAAAAAAGAATGGGTCTATCCAAGATACGGACAGATGATTCCCAAACAAGAAAACGAGGAAAACAAATGAAGCCGTGCGGGTTATTCAGGATTTTTTTAGTAATGTTTTTATTGCTGTCGGTGGGCTGCCTCCATGACAACACCCAACCGGCAAAAGAAAAACCATCTGTTGCATCCCAGATTGAAAAAGATTCCCAGGACCTTGCAAAAAGGCAGGCAGACCGGGCTGCTTTGCTTGAAAAAAGGAAACAAAAGGACATTGATGCCTCCCCGATCCTCCCCAAATATGATCCCCTTGACGACCATCAAATTTCATTTTCCATGATGGAAGAAAAGCTGGAAACCGTTCTTTACCTTTTAGCAGACACCGTGGGAATGAACCTGATGCTGGATGGCAAAGTGGCATCCGCACAAAACAAGGTGACCTTGAACTTTAATAATGTATCTGCCAAAACCGTGTTAAACGAACTGACCGAACAATTTGATCTGAATTACCGTATCGAGGGGAATATCATACGAATCAGTACCGAAGCGGAACAGTTTTTTTCGTTAAACTTTTTAGATACCAATATTACAATGGCCTTTGATGTGGGCGGTGATGTTCTGGGTAGCGGCGGTACGGAAACGGCCACGAGTTTGTCCGGTAATGTGACCATCAAGGGTACGGGAGCTGAAAAAGCAAACCCCTATGTGATTCTCGAAGAAATGATTGCCAGGGTCAAATCCGAAACCGGGGTTTTATCCATCAATAAAGTATCAGGCACACTGTACATAAAAGACAAACCCTCTGTGGTTAAAACCGTGGCCAAACTGATTACCCATTTTAAGGAGATGCTTGCCCGTCAGATTTTAATCGAAGCCAGAATCATTGAGGTCACCCTTTCCAGCGGCTATGATTATGGTATCGACTGGGATCTGGTGGCTGCCAACTCCACAGCCTCCTCCATCGAATTAAAGGATGCCTCATGGGACCTGGCCAACGGCATCGTTCTGCATGGGTTTAATTCTGCGTTCACCTTTGGTTC
>JBDRPM010000034.1:0-21507 GCA_043827005.1 Pseudomonadota bacterium
TTGCATGTGTTAAGCACGCCGCCAGCGTTCATTCTGAGCCAGGATCAAACTCTCCAGTTATAATCCTTTTACTTAAACTCTTTAAGGTCTGTTTTAGACCCGCTTTAAAATTTCTCACTGACCAATTTTCAAAGATCAAAACTGTTGTTTTTCTCACTGACATACGACTGACAAAAACCTGATCAATATACAGGTGACACTGTTTTTTGTCAATTCATTTTTATATTTATTTCAAAATAATTTTATGATATTTTTTCTTACCAGCTCTAAGAAGAATTTCACTTTTTTTAACATCTTCCTTGCTGATAATGTGATCAAAAGCAGTCACTCGAATTCCATCAATATAAGCACCACCTTGTTGAATCAAACGCCTGGCATCTGACTTGGAATTACAAAGTCCGGTCATGGTAAACAGATCTGCTGCTATTGCACAATCCATAATTTTATTCTTTGGAATAAAAGAAGATGGCAATGACTGGTCCTGGGCATCAGAACTGATAGACCGTATAATACTGCTGCTGGGTAAAAGGTCCGAAGGAATCTTGAACACACCAAACATGGAAACTGCAGCCTGTAAAGCTTTGTCAGCTTCTTCTTTGCCATGACAGATCAAGGTGGCCTCATACGCCAGAATGGATTTGGCTTTATTTAAATCCGCACCTTGAAGATTGCTTACCGCGTTGATTTCTTCCATGGGAAGAAATGTAAACAAAGCCAGAAAACGAACCACATCTGCATCATCACTATTGACCCAAAACTGATAATATTCATAGGGAGAAAAACGCTGGGCATCCAGCCACACGGCTCCTTTATGAGTCTTGCCCATTTTAATACCGCTGGCCGTTGTGATCAAAGGAAACGTAATCCCAAAGGCCTGCTTGCTTAATGTTCGTCGGACCAGGTCAATACCGGCAACAATATTACCCCACTGATCAGACCCGCCCATCTGAATTAAACAATCATAAGTTTTGGCCAGCTGCATAAAATCATAGGCCTGGAGCAGCATATAATTAAATTCAATAAAGGTTAAACCATCTTCTGAATCCATACGGGCCTTATAGCTTTCAGCCTTTACCATGCGATTCACGCTGAAATGCCGGCCAATATCCCTTAAAAAAGGAATATATTCAAGAGTTGTGAGCCATTGTGCATTGTCCAAAAGAAGCGCAGTGTCCTCAGAAAAATCCAGAAATCTGGCCAGTTGAGCCTGGATTCCCAGTTTATTCACATTGATTTGTTCCTGGGTAATAATTTTTCGTAGTTCAGTCTTTCCTGACGGATCCCCGATTAAGCCGGTTCCGCCGCCAACCAGCGCAATGGGCCTGTGTCCATTGCGCTGCATGTGGGCCAGGGCCATGATGCAGACAAGACTGCCAACATGCAGGCTGTCTGCAGTGGGATCAAAACCGATATAACAGGTCGCCTTAAAATTATTTAAATAATCTTCCAGTTCATCAGTATGGGTCAGGTCTTCAATAAAACCGCGTTCTTTGAGAATGGATAAAACACTCATAACGAATAGAACCTTTTATTTTTTTGTATATTCAACAGCACGGGTTTCTCGAATAACCACTACTTTTACCTGACCTGGAAAGGTTAAATTTTCTTCAATCTGTCGGGCTATGTCTCTTGCAAGCAGAATAGCGTTTTCATCATCTATTTTTTCACTTTCAGTGATAACCCGTATTTCCCGACCTGCCTGAATTGCATAGGTATTCACAACCCCTTCAAAGGAATTGGCAATATTTTCCAGATCCTCAAGCCGTTTGACATAATTTTCAAGACTTTCTTTTCTGGCACCGGGTCGAGCGCCGGACAGTGCATCTGCGGACTGCACAATAAAATCATAAACTGATTCAGGCATCTGGTCTTCATGGTGTGCTGCGATTGCATTGACTACACTTTCAGATTCACCATACTTTTTTGCCAGCTTGGCACCGATAATGGCATGAGCCCCATCAACCTCGTAATCAACTGCCTTTCCAATATCATGCAATAAGCCCATTCGCTTGGCAAGCTTGATGTCAAGCCCCAACTCAGCAGCAATGGTTCCTGATAAAAAGGCCACTTCTATTGAATGCTGCAACACATTTTGAGCATAACTGGTTCGAAACTTTAATTTACCCAGGACCTTGATCAATTCAGGGTCAATACCGTGAACGCCCAGATCAAAGGCTGCCTGCTCGCCAGCCTCTTTAATTGTCTGATCCACTTCTTCAGTTGCCCGTTCAACAACATCTTCTATCCTTGCCGGATGGATACGTCCATCTGAAATTAATTTTTCAAGTGAAATTCGGGCCACTTCTCTTCTAACCGGATTAAACCCGGACAAAATAACCGCCTCAGGCGTATCATCAATGATCAGATCGATTCCGGTAGCTGCCTCAAGCGCCCTGATATTTCTTCCTTCACGTCCAATAATCCGGCCTTTCATTTCATCACCAGGCAGATGCACGACTGAAACCGTTCGTTCAGCAACATAATCACCTGCATATCGCTGGATAGCGGTACATATTATTTTCTTTGCTTCCTTGTCTGCATTTTCTTTAGCCTCTGCAGTGATCTTTTTGATTAACTTGGCACCTTCGTGCCTGGCATCTTCCTTCATGGCTTTGAGCAGCAAATCTTTTGCTTCTTCAAGTGTAAGACCGGACACTTTTTCAAGTTCTTTTTTGGTCGCTTCCAGAAGCCCTTCATATTGACTTTGTTTTTTTTCAACTGAATCAAGTTGTTTTTGAACCTCATTTTCTTTTTTTAGAAGTTCTTGATCCCTTTTAGAGAGAAGTTCCTCGTGTTGATCAATTTTCTCACGCTTTTTTAAAAGTCGTTTGTCTTCATTTTTTAATTCTGCCCGTGTTTCTTCAGTCTCTGCATCAAAAACACTTTTCATTTCAAGAAGCCTGGATTTTGCTTCCAGTTGCGCCTCTTTTAATAATGTGGCGGCTTTGTTCCTGGCATCATTAATGATACGTTTCTGCTCTTCTTCAAGATCCAGATTGTTTTGAACTGCTTTCTTTTTCAATATGAAGAAAGCACCCACTCCCAATCCAATTAAAACAACAGCGAATGATGAGAGTATAACTTCCATGAACAATTTCTCCTAACTTATATGTAAACCAATGATTTGAAATCATTGGTATTATTTGTTTTAATGGTGTTTTAGGTTTGTTTGATATAAAATGAGGCGCAAATCGATGGGCTGAATTTTTTCAAATCAAGATATAAGATTGTTGCAAATACCCCCACTAACTGCCGTGTTGTCTGTTAAGGCTTTGAACAAAAGTTCAAAAGCGGGCGTCCAATATTACCTTTAGGCTTTTTCTTACAATTTAGAAACCTGCGCACCGGTAACAGCGTGAACTCCCTTTTTACTATGCGTTAGGACAAAGTCTTTCTCATACAATCACGCACATAGCAGGGGTAAAGGTTATAACAAATAGTACATCCTAATGAATTCCCTTATCAATCTTTTCATTCAAGGAAGAAATCCTGTTTTGTATCTCTCGTTCCAGTTGAGCATGTTGCACTTTAAGCGCATGAAATTCCAATGAAATGTTCATGGCAGCCAGAAGCAGAATGGCTATTTTATTTTTACTTGAAGTTTTATGCTGGAACAATCCTTCTGCTTCTTTAATATTTTTTTTTAAATATTGTGCAATCAGTTTTGGATTTTCCACCTGATTATCAGGCTTGAATCTAAACTCCTCCCCAAAGATATCAATTACAATAATTTCATCCAAAAAAATCCCTCTTCTGAAACTTGTTCGGTTTCAGGTTTGATTAATCGTCGCCTGGTTTGCTGTTTGAAAAATCACTTAACTTTTTCAAAAGCCCGTCAATCTTTGACTGAATCAAAACATTGTGTTCTGAAAACTGAGTTGCAGCATTGTCTTTATTTTCAAGTTCTGCCTCAAGTCCTTTTATTTTCAATGCCGCCTCTTGGTTTTCAACCTGAAGCGTTTTACAAAATTCAATCAAGAAATCGATTTTTTTTTCAACGTCATCAAACTTTTTGTTAATAAGGTCAGCACCCAATTTCATAGTCTCACAAAGCTTATTGGTTTTCAGTATAGTTCAAAATATTTATTAAAGTCAAGGCAATTCATTTTCATCGTTTTTGTATCAATAATTCAGCCCTTTCAAGCTCGTTGAGTGTATTCACGCCCATTACCTGATCCGGATCATTCATGGTAACCACCACAATTTTAGCCTCTTTTTTTCGAGCAATTTCAATCAAATCGGTTAAGTAATATTCTGATTGCATGTTATTGGGCAGTATTTCATGAATAGAAGATCTTAAAAAATTACAGTCAAAACAATAGATCCCTGTATTGACCTTACAGATATGCTTTTCTTTTTCATTGGCATCTGCCTCCTCTTTGATACAGAGCATCCGGCCGTCATCACCTGTCACAATCCGTCCGTATCCGGTGGGATTTTCAACTTGAGTTGCAAGAACAGTAACTTTAGATTGATTTATCATATGTCCATCCACAAGGTCACCCAGAGTTTTGGGTTGAATCAAGGGGACGTCTCCGCACAAAACAAGCACTGTATTTATTTTGGCATTCACATGAGGAAGGGCTGTTTTAACCGCATCACCAGTCCCTTGCAAAGTTTGCTGCAAAACAAAATTAGGGTGATAATATTTAAGAATTTCATCTTTAACGGATTGAGCCTGGTGCCCCACGACAATATGGATATTTTCCGGTGCAATTTGTGCCGCAGATTCGATAACATGAACAACCATACTTTTATTGGCTACCTTGTGAAGAACTTTGGCAATTTCAGACTTCATCCGTGTGCCTTTACCTGCTGCAAGAATAATTACAGCCACATCATCATATTTACCCATAATCAGCTCATTTTTTTTGTTAAAATTTACAATCTGCTAAAAAAAACATTAAAAAAAGAGGTGCTTCATTTAAATGAAGCACCTCTTTTTTACTATCTTACAAAACGAAAAAACAATCAATCCGATTTGATCAATGGTAACTGTCTTCTATGCACTTTTCAGCGAGATTCTAATAATCGCTCGTCTTAAAGCTGCTTCAGCACGTACCATATCAATATCTTTCGCTTTTTCAGCCAATCTTTTTTCAGCACGTTTTTTTGCTTCCATTGCTCGATCCAGATCAATATCTTTTCTTCTCTCAGCAGTTTCTGCGAGGATGGTGACTTTATCTGGAAGAACTTCAGCAAAACCACCGTTAACAAAAAGATATCTTTCTTTTCCACTGGCATCGATGTATCGCAGGGTACCCATTTTCAATGAAGTTAAAAAAGTTGTATGCCCTTTAAGTACGCCGAATTCTCCATTCGTACCCGGAGCAACCACACTTTGCACCTCTTCACTGACAATTGCCTTCTGCGGTGTAACCACTTCAAGAAATAATTTCTCGGCCATGATATCCCTCCGGATGGTTATGCAGATTTTGCTTTTTCAATGGCTTCTTCAATAGAACCCACCATATAGAAAGCATTTTCTGGAAGATCATCATGTTTACCGTCAATAATTTCTTTGAATGATCTTACAGTGTCTTCAACCTTTACAAACTTACCAGGCATACCGGTAAATGTTTCTGCAACATGGAAAGGCTGTGACAAAAACTTCTGCAGTTTTCTGGCACGCTGCACAGTTATTTTATCTTCGTCAGACAACTCATCCATACCCAGAATTGCAATAATATCCTGAAGCTCTTTGTATTTTTGAAGCGTCTGCTGAACGACACGGGCTACATGGTAGTGTTCTTCACCGATATAGGCTGCATCCAGAATTCTGGATGAAGAGTCCAGCGGATCCACAGCAGGATAAATACCCAGTTCAGCAATCTGCCGGGACAAAACAACCGTTCCATCAAGATGGGCAAACGTGGTGGCAGGTGCGGGGTCTGTCAAGTCATCGGCCGGTACGTAAACACATTGTACCGCTGTAATAGACCCTTTGTCAGTTGAGGTAATCCGTTCTTGAAGTTCACCCATGTCAACTGCCAGAGTTGGTTGATAACCAACAGCAGATGGCATACGACCCAGTGTTGCTGACACTTCTGCACCCGCCTGGGTAAAACGGAATATATTGTCAACAAACAAGAGCACATCCTGACCTTCTTCATCACGGAAATACTCAGCACAGGTCAATGCAGACAAAGCAACCCGGGCACGCGCTCCAGGAGGTTCTGTCATCTGACCATAAACCAGTGCACATTTTGGAAGAACGCCGGAATCTTTCATTTCGTGATACAGGTCATTTCCCTCACGGGTTCTTTCCCCTACACCGCCAAAAACAGAAATACCACCATGCTGCATGGCAATATTGTTTACCATTTCCATCATGATTACGGTTTTACCAACACCGGCACCACCGAACATGCCCATTTTACCACCACGGGGAAACGGGACAAGCAGGTCGATAACCTTAACACCGGTTTCAAGAACGCGTACTGACGTATCCTGTTCTGTAAAAGCCGGAGCATGTCTGTGAATCGGAAGCATTTTTTCCTGGGAAATGGGGCCTAAACCATCAACGGGTTTACCCACAACATTCAGAACTCTGCCCAGAGAGGCTTTACCAACGGGCATCATGATGGGTGAACCTGTATCTTTTACCGGCATTCCGCGTTGAAGGCCGTCAGTAACATCCATACCAATACATCGGACAACATTGTCTCCCAGATGTTGTGCCACTTCAATTACAAGATTATCTTCTTCATCACCAATAGTTGAGTTGGTTACTGTTAAAGCAGTTAAAACCGGAGGTAGTTTTCCGGGTTCAAATTCAACGTCGATAACAGCACCGAGTACCTGCGTTATTTTACCTATATTTTCAGCCATTTTTTTTCTCCTATAAAGCTGTTTTCATATTAAGTATATCTTAAATTTATCCCTTGAGCGCTTCTGCTCCACCGACAATATCCATAAGGGCTGCTGTAATACCGGCCTGCCTTGTCTTGTTGAATATGGTCTGAAGTTCGCTCACGATGTCCTCACATGCCTTGGTTGCATTTTCCATGGAAGTCATTCGAGCAGCATGTTCACTGGTTGAGGTTTGAAGCAGTGCATCAAATATCTGAATGAAAATATTTTTGGGAAGCATTTCACTCAGTAACGCGTCCGAAGATGGCTCACAGATGTGTTCCGGGAGGAATCTGTCTCCTTTTGCCATGTTTTTTTCTACAGCCACCTCTTCAAGAGAAGAGATGGGCAGAACTTTTTTAATGGTTGGAATCTGCTTTGACATACTCTTGAACTGGGAATAAACCAGATACACTTCATCAACAGCTCCGTCAAGGAAACTGTCTATCATTTTTTGTCCTGAAGAGGCTGCCACACTGAACTCAACTTTCCCGCCCACAACACCGATATATTGATCCACTATGGGTTGAGATTGTTTTTTGGCCCAGTCTCGTCCCTTTTTTCCAAAACAGATAAGGGAGACCTCCCTGCCTTCAAGCTCTGATTTAATTAATTGATCAGCTTTTGAAATTATATTTGTATTAAAACCGCCACAAAGTCCTCTGTCCGATGTACAGAGGATAACCGCCACTTTTTTAATCTCTTCACGGGCAACAAGCAGAGGACTTGCATCCTCACCGGATTTACCGGCAATGCTTCCCAAAACCTCAGCAAATTTGGCGGCATAGGGTTTAAATGCCTCCATGCTGTTTTGAGCACCGCGTAATCTTGAAGTGGCAACCATTTTCATGGCAGAGGTAATCTGTTTAGTCTTTTTTACACCGACTATCTTTGATTTTACTTCTTTTAAAGTTGCCATATATCCTGCCTTTACACCTATAAGTTAGTGAATAATTTCACGATTGTTTCCAAAGTTACTAAACAGCATCCTTGAATTCTTCGTCATAGGCTTCAAGGCATTGTTTGAGTTTGCCTTCGATCTCTGCAGTAATTTGCTGTTTTTCGATCAAACCGGAAAAAATTTCAGGGAATCTATTTTCAACAAACAGATACAGGCCTTCTTCATATTTTGCAACCGCTTCTTTGGGATATTTATCAATATATCCTTTTGTACCAGCATACAAAGCTGTAACCATTTTATGCATGGGCAGCGGTTTGAACTGTGGTTGTTTCAATAGCTCAACCAACCGTTCACCACGGGTCAACTGTTTTTGTGTTGCCACATCAAGGTCGGAACCAAATGCGGCAAAGGCTTCAAGCTCACGGAACTGAGCCAGGTCAAGACGAAGTGTACCCGCAACCTGTTTCATTGTTTTTACCTGGGCTGCGCCACCAACGCGGGAAACTGAAAGTCCAACGTCAATAGCCGGTCTGATACCGGAAAAGAAAAGATCCTTGTCAAGGAAGATCTGGCCATCCGTGATGGAGATTACATTGGTCGGAATAAATGCAGACACATCCCCTTCCTGGGTTTCAATAATCGGAAGCGCTGTCAAGGAACCGGCTCCTTTTTCATCACTGAGTTTTGCAGACCGCTCCAGAAGACGGGAGTGGTTGTAAAAAATATCGCCTGGGAAGGCTTCACGTCCTGGCGGACGTCTGAGAAGCAATGATACCTGACGATAAGCAACCGCCTGTTTTGACAGATCATCATAAATGATCAGGGCATGTTCGCCTTTATCCCTGAAATATTCACCCATTGCGCAACCGGCATAAGGTGCCAGGTACTGCATGGCTGCAGATTCAGAGGCAGACGCAACAACAACGGTTGTATATGCCATTGCACCATATGTTTCAAGAGCTGCCACAACCTGGGCAACCGTTGATTTTTTCTGGCCGCAGGCAACATAAATACATTTGATACCGCTGTCTTTTTGAGCAATGATGGCATCAACAGCAACGGCAGTTTTACCGATCTGACGATCACCAATAATGAGCTCGCGCTGACCGCGGCCAACAGGGGTCATACCGTCAATTGCTTTGGCACCGGTATAGCAGGGTTCATGCACACCCTTCCTGGCAATAACACCAGGGGCAACCAACTCCATATTCATGTATATATCTGAATTAATGGGGCCTTTACCATCAATCGGCTCACCGGTAGTTGTGACAACACGACCGAGAAGCGCTTCACCAACAGGCACAGATGCAATTCGGTTTGTTCGTTTAACCACATCGCCTTCTTTTATGACCTTATCATCACCAAGGATGGCAATACCGACATTGTCTGATTCAAGGTTCAGGGCAAGTCCTAAAATCCCGCCAGGAAATTCAACCAATTCCATGGCTTTTACTTTTTCCAGGCCATATACACGGGCAATACCGTCACCTGCTGAAAGTACAACACCGGTTTCACTCAGGTCAACCTTAGCATCAAATCCTTTGATTTGGTCTTTTATGATTTGGCTTATTTCTTCTGCTTTAATTTCCATTAGACACTCTCACCTTTTTTTAATGTTTCTCTCATATTAATCAGCTGAGTTCTCACACTGCCGTCCAAAACAAGATCACCTATTTTTGTAATTATACCGCCAATGAGATCTGGATCCTGCTCAACATTCAAAACAATACTTTTTCCGGTTTTTTTAGACAATGCATCCTTGATTTTGTTCACTGCATCAGCAGACAATTCAGTTGCAGAAACAATACTGGCCTTAATGACACCTTTAAGTTCATCTGCCAGATCTTTATAGTAGGAAGCAATTTCTCTTAAAAAACCAATCCGGCCTTTGTCAAATAAAAGGACCATAAATGATTTTGTGATCTTTGATAGATCAGTTGCAGCCAATACTGCTTCAAGAACTTTTCTCCGGTCATTTTTATTGTACAGAGGATTGGTCAATACGGTTTCAAAATTTTCCTGTGTATCAAAGAGACCAACAAGTGATTCAAGCTCTTCATTGTATTGATCTGCCTGGCCGTTTTCCTGGCCGATAAGAATCAATGCCTTGGCATAACGCCTTGAAACTGTTAGATTTTTCATTAGGCCACCACCTTTTTCAAATATTGATCAACCAGCTTGTCCTGATCTTCGGATGAAATAGAGGCTTTAACAACTTCTTCAGCTTTTGCCATTGCCAGCTCAACGATTTCCTGTTGAAGCCTGGTTTTAGCAATCTTGAACTCCTGCTCGATATTGCGTTTGGCCATTTCTTCAAGTTTTTCAGCCTGGATTTTGGCTTCAGCAATAATTCTTGTTTTGGCATCTTCACCCTGTTTAATATAATCTGCAACAATCTGTTTTGATTCCTGATCAAGATTTTTAAACTTGGCCTGGTATTCTGCCAGTTTCTTTTGAGCATCTGCTTTTTTGCTCTCAAGCGTTTTGATCTCATCTTCAATGCCCTGAGCTCTGGATCTGAGCATTTCCGGAAGAAATTTTTTCCCGATAATAATCACTGCAATTGCAAGTATACTGAAATTTAAAACTTTCCATGTATCATTTGACGTCCATGCATTGTGCACAGCGCCATGGCCGCCATCTGAAGAGGCCCAGGCAAAACCGGAACCCACCAGAACAATGACGACCGCATAAAAAAACCGTTGCAGCAATTGTCTGTTTATTTTAAAATTACCCATTAACAAGCCCTCCCCAAAATTTTTTCACCAATAGCCTTGGCATATGATTCAACCTCAGCTTCAAGTGCTTTGCGGGCTTTTTCAGTCTCAGTCGCGACCTGCTGTTTAATTTGGGCAAGATTGGTCTGAGCCTTTTTGTTAATTCCGTCGATAATTTCCTTTTCTTCTTTTGTCGCTTTTTCGATAAAGGCTTCTTTGTTTTTCAACCCTTCTGCCCTGGCCTGCTTCAATCCGTTCTTGTAAGCATCTTCTCCGGTAACAAGATCGTTAACGGCTTTTTGAGCCCCATCCTGCATACCTTTGATTTTTGCTTTTCTTTCAACAAGAACATTTCGGATTGGTTTGTACAAAACCAGATTAAGCACAAAAAGCAGAACCAGGAAATTGATCATCTGATATACCACTGATATATCAGGAATCACAGTTATCATAAAATCCCCTCCGCCAGTTAATAATTATAAAAAAATCAACTACTTATATCCTACTGACTGCTTTCACATAAAAACAGCCTAAATTCAAATAAAATTCAGTGTTGAGTACCATTCAGCCGATCATTTGTCAACATTGAATGGAAATTATTTCATGGTTTTTCATGACATTTTTTTCAATCCAAAAACAGGTTTTTATTTTTCTTTAACACCCGTTAATTAAAGGTGATTAAATCTTTTTAACTTTCAGCAACAGCCGGTCGCCATCAGACAGATGAATACCGGCGCATACTGATGTTTAGCAAGATTCCAAATCCCACCATATTGGTAACCACCGAAGACCCCCCATAGGAGACAAGAGGCAATGGGACTCCCACCACAGGCATCAATCCCATAACCATGCCGATATTAATAAAAATTTGCCAGAAAATCATGGCGGTGACCCCAAAAGCCAGGATGGAACCAAACAAATTCCGGCAATTGTAGGCAATATTCAATCCCCAGAACAACAAAATAAAATACAGAATCAACAAAATAGAACAACCCACCAGGCCCCATTCTTCAGCAAGAACCGATACAATAAAATCTGTATGTTGTTCAGGCAAAAATGAAAGTGCATTCTGGGTTCCTTTTAAAAACCCTTTTCCCGTAAGCATACCAGAGCCTATGGCTATCTTGGATTGAATGATATGGTACCCGGCCCCGAGCGGGTCACGATCCGGGTCTAAAAACGTTAAAATTCTTGATTTTTGATAATCTTTCAATACAAACCATACCATGGGAACAATGGACAGACAAACCCCGGTCAAGGAGAAAAAGACACGTCGCTCAACCTTGACAAACAAGGTGATTGTCCCGGCAATTAACAAAAGCAGCAGCCCTGTTCCCAAATCAGGTTGAATCACGATTAAGGAGAACGGAATAGCGCATAAAACAGCAGGTTTTATCAATTTTTTAAAATCAAGCCCGGCTTGTGAAATAGAGTTTGAATAAACAGATGACAGGCTTAAAATCAGAGAAATTTTCATCAATTCAGAAGGCTGTATTCTTATAAATCCAAGCAATAGCCACCGTCTTGATCCACCCCCAAGCTGCCCGAACAAAATAACACTGACCAAAAGCCCGGTACACAAACAATAAATAAACAGGTTTAATTTATCCAGATCTCTAAAATCAATAATCACACAGGCCATCATGATCACAAAACCTGCGCCCATCCAGATCATTTGCTTTTTAAACAGAATATGAACCGTACCCACATCCTGACCGGCAGAAAGGGCGCTGTATAAAATAACCAGCCCCACCGAACTGATCAAACCGATCAATACGACAAATCCAAAGTCAAAGTTTTCTATCAATCGCCTGTCAAACATAGCTTACTCCATAACCCCTTCTTTTTTCACCGATTTTTGAAGATATTGTTTGATCATTGCACCGGCTATGGGTGCAGCAGCACTGGAACCATGCTCGCCGTGTTCAATGATTACGGATATGGCAATCACAGGATTGGTGGCAGGCGCAAAACAAATAAACCATGCATGATCCCTTAAAAAATATTTCAGATTTTCATTCTCTTCTTTGTCTCCTTTGTTAAAACTGAAAACCTGGGCTGTACCGGTTTTACCTGCTATGTCAATATGCGCAAGCTGTATTCTTCTGGCAGTTCCAAGTTCTCCTTGAACCGCTTCCTCCAACCCTTTTTTAATAATCTCAAGAGTTTCTTTGCTGGCTGGCAGCCCCCCTCTGATTTCAGGCTCGATTTTTTTAATAACCTTTGCCTGGGCATCTTCAATACTGGTCACAATTCTGGGCCGATACAAGGTCCCTCCGTTCCCGATCGCAGCAGTTAAAACAGCCATTTGAAGGGGGGTTACCAGATTGTATCCTTGTCCTATGGCGATAGACAAGGTCTCACCGCCCTGCCATGTTTCATTAAATCGTTCCTTTTTCCAGGCAGATGTCGGAATCAAGCCTTTCCGCTCATTGCCAAGCATAATGCCTGTTTTTTTTCCCAGACCACTGCCCATGGCATATTGTGCCAGGGTATCCACACCGATTTTATCACCTGCAGAATAATAAAAAACATCACAAGATTGCGATAAAGCCTTGATGATATTCACTTCACCATGGCCCTGCTTATTCCAACAACGATACACCCGGTTACCATACTTCATAAATCCTGGGCAAAATACTGAGGAATGGATATCTATATGTTTTTCTTCAAGCCCTGCAATGGAAGTGATAACTTTATAGGTTGATGCCGGTGGGTATTCTGCCTGAATGGCCTTATTGGTCATTGGCTTGCCTGGATCAGACATCAAGATGTTCCATTTTTTACTGCTGATCCCGCCAGTAAAATCATTTTGATCAAAACTGGGATTGCTTGCCATGACCAGAACATCACCATTATTCGGATCCAGGGCTACGATTGCACCATCTTTTTTGTCCAGTAATTGTTCAGCCAGAATCTGCAAGTCCAGGTCTAAGGTTAAATTCAGGTCAAAACCTGCAACCGGTTCAACTGTTTTGAGTACCTGCATAATCCTGCCACTGGCATCCACTTCTACTTGACGGCCACCTCGCTTGCCCTGAAGATAGCGTTCAAAACTTTTTTCTATACCATACCGGCCCACTGCATCTCCGGATTTGACATTGGGGTATTGTCCACTTTTGAGCTCATCAAGATTAACCTGGCCCAGATAACCCAGTAAATGGGATGCTGTTTTTTTATAATTATAATGACGGGTGGGTTCAACCTCTATATGAATCCCTGGCAGATCAAATTTATGCGCTTCAATAATCGCCAGCTGATCTCGAGAGATATTGCTTTTGAGGGTAATGGATCGATAAAATGCCCCTCTGCCGGCCTGGGCTATGGTGTCCATCAGTTCTTGTGTTTCTACCTGAATCAATTTGGAAACCTTACCAATGGTCTCTTTAACATCCCCTGCATCTTCAAGTATAATTTTCAGATTAAATGAAGGACGATTATCCACCAGCAAGGTTTTATGTCTGTCAAATATCAATCCGCGGGAAGATTTAACACTGATTAATCGGACCGCATTTTGTTCAGACTTAAGCCTGAATTCATCACCTTTAATAATCTGAAGGTAAACCAGTCTTAAAAACAAAAGAGCAAACACAAAAAGAATACAGATGCTGGCACCAATCAGTCGCTGCTTGATCCATTCCCGATCCGGATTTTTATTAAATGAAATCAATACTATTCTCTTTGATTAATTTTCTCTGGCTTTCTGCCACTGGCAAAGGATTTTTTCTGCAAGATTTGTCCATTGCTGATAAAATTTATCCACTATCCAGACACTGGGTGGAATAAAAACAAATCCCCATACAATCTGTCGGAGCAATAGATCAAAATGAAAATCCATTATTGACTGGCCAGAAGAATTGATAAACACACAAAACAATAATAGTCCGTGCTGAATCACTACTGAAACAATGCTGATAACCATTAAAAACACTAAACTCTTTTGAAAAAGCAATTGTTTGAAAACAAAGACAAGAAGATAAATCCATAAATATGAAAAAAGATGATAACCAAAGGGGACACCGGAAAGACTGTCCATAACAATCCCGATCACAACAATGAAAAACACGGTTGAAGACCGGATAGAAGTCAGACACAAGAACAGGATGTTAATGATCATCAGATCAAAACATTGCATAAAAAAAGGGAGTGTGGGCAGGATAACCGTTTGCATAACGATTAAAAAGAGGGTGAATAAGATAAAAAACACAGCACTCATGATAGAATACACTTACCCATTATTGTATGTTTATTAACACGAGCACTTCCTCAATTTTATCAAAATCAACACTGGTTTCTATCGTGATATCCTGGAAAAGTTGAGAATGCACTTTGGTTGCCTTTAAAATTCGACCAATCCTCAATCCCTTGGGAAAAACCTGGTCCAGACCCGATGAAACAATCATTTCCCCCTCATTGACTTCATCTTTCCTCAAGGCGTAAACAAACGAACAATTGTCTTCATTATTGCCTTTGACAATCCCCCGGACTCTTGTTGTTTGGACCAGGGCATCGACAGCGGAATTCCGGTCGGTAATCAAAAGTACCCTGGAATAATTATCAGCCACCTTAATAATCTGGCCGACAATTCCCTCTGAAACCAGGACAGGACTGCCTTTTCCAAGGCCATCAACGGATCCCTTATCAATCATGATTGTTTTAAACCAGGGCGATGGATCCCTGGCGATAATCTGGGCAGCCACGTAGGTATCCGGAACTTTGCCGGTAAAATCAACAAATTTTTTCAAGCGGTTATTTTCTAAAACAAGTTCATTGTTACGGGTAGTTATTTCAACGGATTTACCAATCTCCTGCTTAAGATAATTATTTTCTCTAACTGCCAGAACAGCCATAAAATAGGTATCCCAAATATCATCGGCAGAGTCGATGATCCAGGTTACTGATTTTTGAACAGGTGCGATTATTGAAATAACCATACGTTCAATACCGCTAACCGGCAAAATATCTTTGCTGCTCGTTGTTATTAAAGTGAAATTGATAGCAACAAAGAGAGCAACACCAATAAAGATGAGCAGATTCCTTGAAAGCATTGGCTCAGTTGATGACAACCTCTTTCAAAATTTCAAGACAATCCAGGGCTTTTCCACAGCCCAATGCCACCGTAGACAAAGGATCATCGGTTACAACAATGGGAAGACCGGTTTTTTCTTTTAACAATTTATCCAAATTTTTGAGCAATGCCCCGCCACCGGTTAACACAATACCGGAATCAACAATATCCGAGGCAAGTTCCGGCGGGGTCTGTTCCAGTGCAATCCGGACCGTTTCCACAATGGCATCAATTTGCTCGGAAATTGCGACCCTGACTTCTTCAGAATCAATGGCCAGAATTTTGGGTATCCCGGATACCAGATCCCGGCCTTTGACTTCAATGGTTTCCAGATTATCCAGATCAGGGTAGGCATTTCCGATGGTTGTCTTTATAATCTCAGCTGTTCTTTCACCGATAAGAAGATTGTATTTTCGTTTGATATGCTGACTGATGGCTGCATCCATCTTGTCTCCGGCCACTCTTAAGGATCGGGTATAAACAATACCGGCAAGAGAAATAACAGCCACTTCTGTTGTCCCGCCCCCGATATCAACCACCATATTGCATGTGGGTTCTGTTATGGGTAGACCTGCACCAATGGCTGCCGCCATGGGTTCTTCAATCAAAAAAACTTCCCTGGCGCCAGCAGATTCAGCAGATTCTCTGACCGCTCTTTTTTCAACCTGGGTGATTCCCGACGGCACAGCAATAATAATGCGGGGCCGCACAAAGGTTTTTCGATTATTATGAACCTTACGAATAAAATGTTTGAGCATGGCTTCTGTTACTTCAAAATCCGCAATCACACCATCTCTCATGGGCCGGATGGCCACAATGTTGCCTGGTGTCCTGCCCAGCATTCTTTTGGCTTCAATCCCTACGGCGAGAACCCTGTTTTTTGCCCGCTTATCGGTCCTGACCGCAACGACCGAAGGTTCGCTGAGTACAATTCCTTTTCCTTTAACATAAACCAATGTGTTTGCAGTTCCAAGATCAATGGCCAGATCGTTTGAAAATGCACCAAGCAAAGCGTCCGTAATAAAGTTCATTTTACCTCTTTCAAGAATATGGGGTGATAAATTGTCATTAATATTAAATGATCTTTTTAAACATTATTTGCTAACAAACTTAAGGGTAATTTACAAGCTTAAAACAATCTATCAACCAAAAACGATGAATATATTTGATCATAATTGTTCAACGATCAGATTATGCAATCGGGGTCGAAATTGTTTTAATTTTTCATTTGATCGTGAAGGGTGAACCCGATTGGTCAAGAAAACAACAATCAATAAAGATTCAGGATCGATCCAGAATGAAGTTCCCGTAAATCCAAGATGGCCCACAGAAAACCTGGAAAACAAATCCCCTGCTGAAGAGTTTATCTTTGAGGGCGTATCAAATCCAGCCACCATGTCCTGGCCCTGTTTTTTAACAACCAGTTGTTGAATAATTGGGGCAGGCAAGAACCGGGTAGGCCTGCCAGTCAGTGCATTTAAAAACTCTACACACAGCCTGTAAATTGAAGATGCATCCCCAAAGAGCCCGGCATGCCCTTCAACTCCTCCTATCGACCAGGCATTATCATCATCCACTTCACCCCAGAGCATTTTTTTGCGCCAGGGGCACTGCTGGGTAGCTGCAATTAATGCCCCATATTGATTCATGATGCTGTGTTTTGATTTTTCTGGAATAAAAAACAGATGGTTAATCCCCAAGGGGGAATAGATCTGCTCAGACACAAATTGATCCAGTGACTGTTTTGAAATTGTTTCAATAACCCAGGAAAGAATCATAAATCCCAGATCAGAATAGGCTTGAATTGTTCCAGGCGGATTGACAAGGGTTTCAGAAACCAGCATCTGTCTTAATGCACCTTTTCGATCCGTGTCAATTTTAACAAGTTTTCTGAAATATTCTTTGTATGATGGCAGTCCGGATGTATGTCTGAGCAGCATATCAATGGTGATACCGGCCTTGTCGGTTTTATGGAAAGAGGACAGAATCGTCCCTATTGTCTGGTCCAGATAAAGCTTTTTGTGTTCAATCAGTTTGGCCACTGCAACTGTTGTGGCCAGGGGCTTGGTCAATGATGCCAGATCAAAAATGGATGTTGTTGTCATGGGGCGTTTTGCAAATTGATCTGCCAGCCCAAAGGCTTGATGAAAAATGATCTGATCACCCCTGGCACATAATAATACAGCCCCTGGAAAAACATCCGATAAAACAGCAGTTTCAATTTCTCTGGAAATCCGATCATATCCCATATTTATCGGTTCCAGCTGATTGTCCTGGAATCAGCATCCAGAATAACCGGTAACCCCATTGGCAAAGACAGGTTCACAGGGCCATGACCGCAGGCAAGACCTGTGAGAACAGGAACCTGACAGTCATCAAAGGTTTCAACCAGGATCTGTTCAATATACTCAGCATTTTCACAATGCTCAAAAGAGCCGGTTACAATCCCTTGAATGTGATCAAAACAACCCGCCATTTTCATCTGAATCAACATGCGATCAATTTTATAGGCAGGTTCATTGATCTCTTCTAAAAAAAGAATGGATTCTTTAAAGTCAGGTATAAACGGTGTCCCCATTAAATGGGAAATAGTGGATATATTGCCCCCCTTGAATTGCCCGCAAGTTTTCCCGGATTTGAGTGTTTTTTCACAGAATAGATCAAAAGGATGATCCGGATTGGTCAGGACCTGATACAAAGACTCAATGGTTCTTGGATCAGGTGTTGCCAATGATACTACGGTAGGGCCATGAATGACCGGATTCCCTGTTCGATCAATAATTGATAAAAGAATAGCTGTAATATCAGAGAATCCGATAAAGGGTTTTGGATTGTTTTTGATCAACTCCCAGTCGAGATGCTCCAGAATGCGCATGGCCCCGAAGCCTCCCCTGGCACAAATGATTCCATCTATTTTGGGATCAGAAAAAAACTGATTGATGAGTGTGGCTCTTTGCAGGTCATCACCGGCAAGGTATCGTTTTTCATCAAAGATCTTTTGGGGAATAACAAGCGAGAACCCTAATGATTGAAGCTGGCCTATTCCCTGATCAAATTTTTGACGGTCAAATCGAGCCGAAGGGGCACAGATACCAATTTTCTTTCCAGATTTTAAGCAATTCTTTCTTTTCATTGTAATGGCATTAGAACCATAGCCCCGGTCTGATTTATAAAAGTCACTGCTCTTAAAATTCACTTTTATGGAACTTTATGCTGTTATTGTGTGCCACCTGTTATGGCTGTATTTCGATTGATGGATACAGTCCTTTTCGAACGCCTGTCCGATAGGGCTGAATAAGATTAAACGAAATATTCTGGTCATCCTGTGCATGCCCCCGTTTATCATTGTCAATGGCGAACAAAGCGCCGTTTGTCAACAGTATATTACTGATCCGTCTGCGATAGGCATCTATAAATACAGATCCTTTGCCAGTGAATTTCATCTTGCCGACGACCAGGCTTTCCCTGACTTCTGCAAGATCATCCAGAGAAATAGTGTTATGTTTAATGTCTTCTCTGGTTTTAATAAATCCCCACACCAGATGTTCGGCCGGAATTTCAATGGCCATGTCAGGATCGATAATGGTATGCGGCATAACAATGCATCCCTGGCCAATGGTCACTCTGGCATCTTTTTTTCCATTGATGAAACAATTAAACCCCACAAACGTATCACGCTTCATGTCTGCATTGATAATCTTTGCACCATGGGCTGTAATATTAAACCCTTCAAGAATGGAATTAATAATATAAGAGTTTTCCTGGGCATTTGATCCATCACCCATATATGCATTGTCCAGAAACGCCCGCTGGGCAATCAAAACATTTTCACCAATACTGGTTTCTCCTTTGACCACTGCATATCGATTGACTGCAGAGGAATCCGGTGCATCTGGCGGCTCAAGATTTATGGCATCAAACAACCGTTCATATTCATTTTCACGTTCGCTCACAAAATCATAAATCGTTCCTCTGGGCTGATATTTCTCATTGACCCCCACAAAATTGTCCAGGATCTCTTTTTCAAACTTATATTTGAATTCAAAATTATTGCTTCGCAACCACACGGTTCCCGGATCAATTTTTCGATGAAACAGTTCACCAGCCTGGACATAGGAGAATTCACCCACCACGCACGAATGAAGATTCATCAAATCCAAGGTTGCAAACGGACCCAGAAAACATCCTTCAAGGGTGGACCCGTGAATGTTGGCATAATGGGCTGAAACCGTATTGCGGATACCAAATTCTTCAGGGCTTTCAGGATTATGCGAATTGGAATGAACCAGTGTTTTGTATAACAGACTGTCTCGTATGACAATCATTTCATCTTCAACAAGAGGGATATTTTTAGAACAACGGATATTATCTCCTTTTCGTTTTAATTCATCCCCTCTGATATCACTTTTATAAATTGCAGATCGCCCCACATGACATTTGCCTAAAAAATAACTGCCGGCAATATTTGATTTTTTAAAACTAAAATAGATCGGATGCCGGGAGGTAATCCCATAAAATGCATAGAATTTAAGCAATTTTTCAGGATCAAGCGAATTTTTTACAAACAGCTCTGTGTCAAAATCAAACTCACTTAAATTTGCATTAACCCGACTTATAATCCTATCACTTAGTTGCTGTAACTGGTCCATAACTCAATATCCTTCATTAATGTAAATGCCAAAATTTTATAATTATATTCAATAAGATATAAAAGTTAATACCATAGTTGCAATCTATGAACAAGAGTTTAGAACGTTCGTTCCACTATACGTCAGACAAAAAAACCAATAGTATCATCCATCGTGTTTTGACAAAGTCGGACAAAATTGCCATACTGCATACTTCTTTAATTTAAAATAAAAGGCCATACAAACTTGAAACCACCCAAAATTCTTGCTCCGGCAGGAGATACCAATTCTTTTCTGGCTGCTATTGCAGCAGGCGCTGATGCAATCTATTGCGGCCTTAAAATTTTTTCAGCCAGAATGGAAGCATCCAATTTCAGTGTTGAAGAATTATCCCGTCTGACCCAGCTTGCCAAATCCAAAAATATTGAAGTTTACCTGACAATCAATTCCATTATCAAAGAATCAGAGCTGGACAAAATATTTAAAATCTTATGCAAACTGTGTCAATATGTTGATCTTCAAGGTTTGATCGTTCAAGATCCAGCCTTGATCAAACTTGCAAAAAGTGCTGGATTCAAAAAAGAATTTCATTTATCGACCTTAAGCAACTGCTCTTCAGCCATGGGTATTGATACAGCGCAAAAACAGGGGTTTCAAAAAGTGGTGCTGCCCAGAGAATTAAATATTGATGAGATGAAAGCCATAGCTCAGACTGTCCCGGAAAATATGGAACTGGAAGTGTTTATCCATGGCGCATTGTGCTATTGTGTTTCAGGTCGCTGTTACTGGAGTTCCTGGTTTGGGGGAAAAAGTTCATTAAGGGGCCGATGTGTCCAGCCGTGCCGACGAATGTATGAACAAAAAGGCCAGAAAAAGCGACATTTTTCATGTATGGATATTTCAGCCGATATCCTGGTAAAAATATTAAAAGAAATCCCTCAAATTACCACCTGGAAAATTGAAGGCCGCAAAAAAAGCCCGCACTATGTTTATTATACGGTCAAAGCCTACAAACTGCTCAGAGACAACCCTGAACAAAAAAAACAAGCCCTGTTGTTTCTTGATTATGCCATGGGAAGAGCATTTACCCATTATAATCTTTTATCCCAGCGGGTTATGAACCCATTGGACCATGACTCTGAAACAGGATCAGGCCTGCTTGTCGGTCGAATTATGAATCCTGCCGAGCCTTATTTTTTAACCCGTGAATCGCTCTTGCCGTCTGATCTTCTTAGAATCGGATATGAAGGAGATACGTTCCATGACGTTCAGCGAGTCACCCGGGCCATACCTAAAAAAGGGAAATTTTATTTGAGCAAAAAATCAAAATTGAAAATTAAA
>JBDRPM010000035.1:0-5540 GCA_043827005.1 Pseudomonadota bacterium
TTTTTTGGCAAACAACACCCTCAGAAGATGAATGAACAATGCCGTTCCAACGGGATTGGCAAACATCATGGGCAGGGCAATGATTTCCACCAGTGCCACAGCATCGGCAAAAGGCCGGCTCATGGCCAGAACCATGCCCATGTGAGCGGTTTCGCCGACAAAGCATAGCAGGGAAGCCACTTTCCAGTCCATGTTGTATCTGCCCAGGCGTTTTGATAATAATCCGGCAATGGTACCTTCCAGAAAGGTGGCAAGCGCACAGGGAATGGTGGAAAAGCCCCAGGGGTCGATGAGTATGCGATGCAATGCCGCTATAAACCCTGCACCGGTTCCCACCAGGGGACCTGCATACAAGCCTGCCGTAATCACAGACATGGCCCGCAGATTGGCAAAGGAATCAAAGATCTGATTTCCGCTGTAGGTTCCCATGATACCGAAAAACCCGAAAAACAGGATTAAAAAAGCCCGGTTTACATGGGATCTTTTTTCCAATCCATATTCTTGTACAGGGGAAATCGCCAGAAGAATAAAGGCTGCGGCAATAATCGCACCGGCATGTTTGGCAAGGTTGATGATCAGCGTGGTGTCAAACATCATCAGATTCCCAGATGCTGTTTAAACAACCGGACTCTTTCTCTTGGAATGATCATTTCGGTCTTTTTTTGATCATTCATGGTGATATGGTATTTTCCATGAAACCAGGGAGAAAACTCTTTGATATAATCAAAGTTGATAATGGTATTGCGATGGCTTCGGAAAAAAGAATAGGCTTTCAAATGCAACTCCAGCTGATCCATGGTCTGCATCCCGTAAAGCGTATAGATCTCATCGTTGGCATAGACAGATATTTTTTTATCAGCATACTGACAGAACATGATATCATCCGGATTGATCAGCTGCAACCGGCCATTGAGTTCAACCGATATCTTTTTAATTTTATTGATCTGTTGTGCCGTCTCAACCAGGGCTGTGTGGTTTTTGTGAATCAATTCCTTATTTTTCTGGTCCTTATTTTTCTGGTCCTCATTTTTCAGGGCCAACAGGTTTCTGACCCGGTCCAGGCTCTGTTCCAGACGATTTTGAGAAAAGGGTTTCATGATATAATCAATGGCATTTTTTTCAAATGCCTTGACCGCATACTGATCATAGGCCGTCACAAAAATGACCAAAGGAGGGCAATTCATCTTTATTATTTCAGGAATCACATCAAACCCGCTTTTGCCAGGCATGTGAATATCTAAAAAAATAAAATCAGGCTGATTTTTTTTGATGGAGGAAATAGCCTTTGAAGCAGAATCCGCCTGATCCAGAATCCGGATATCATCATAATCGGAAAGAAGATAAACCAGTTCTTCTCTGGCAGGTTGTTCATCATCAATAATAATACAGGTCATTTCCATATAATTAATTTTCCGCAGTCATAAACTATTAATGATATAGATGCCGTATTTTTAAAAATAATTCAACACTTCATTTTTGTTGATTCTCGAAGATCTCTTTTGCTTTCTATTTTTCATGCCTGATCCTGGTCATTTTTTTAAATCCAGAAAATAAGCACCAGACAAGACCCGCCGCCTGAAGGGCAAGAACAGTCATAAATCCGGCCTGGTACCCGGACGGATGATAATTTCCAGCCGCACTTGTATCCCACAGGTTGATGATGGCACCAATGGCCCACTGCAAAATAAATGCAGCAATAAATACCAGAAGGTTAATGCCGGTTGTTACCCTTCCGGACAGTGTTTGCGGAAAACTGTAAGACAGCGCACTATAGGAAAGGATTCCCGATGTTCCAAAAAAACCGAACAATATCCATAAAACAGGTATTGGAAGCGCAATCTTAACTACAATAAGAAGCTGGACAATCATAAACATACTCATTCCGGCGATTGCGGTAAACAGGACACTAACACCATTTTGTGCCAGTTTTTCAGCAACAACCCCAAGCAGAACAAACCCTAAAACCATTGCAAACGCTGTCCAGAATAAAACAAAAGCAATTTCCGGGCGCTGCATCCCGGCGACATCCCTCAGCCATGGTCCTGCCCAGAGGCCCTGGATGGAGAGAAAGCCAGCCTGGGACATGGTGGTCAAGGGTGCGATTCTCCAGAAATGAAGAGATTTGAAAACCTTTTTTATTCCTTCAACCTGGGTGGAAAAGATTTCCGGGTGTCCTGAAGATTTGTTTTCAGGAACAAAGGAAAAAACAGCAAACGCCGTGCACAAGGAGATGAATGCCAGTAAAAGGAACAGTCCCCTCCAATCAGTGAAGCCCAGAACCCATTCAACCGGTGTAGTGGCGGACAAAGCACCAAGCCCGCCGGCCGCCATCTGGAACCCGTTGATCCTGGGCCATATTTTTTCAGGAAACCAGATCACATAGGATTTGAATGCTGCCATAAGACAGGCGGAAACCCCAAAGCCGATGAAGGCCCGGCCGATGAGAAGACCTGTGAACGTATGGGATTTGGCAAAAATAAATGCGCCTGCGCCGGCAAAGAGCAGAAGAAATGATTCCACAACTCTTGGCCCGAACCGGTCCAGAAAAATACCCAGCGGCAGTTGGGAAGACGCAAACGCAATAAAGTACGCAGACGTTAATAAGCCCAACTGGGAGGGATTAATCTGCAGATCAGCGACAAGATCAGGGGCAATAACTGCATTGACCACCCGAAAAAGGTAGGACAGAAAATATCCAAAGGCAAACAAGATAAATACGCTTAATGTTTTCAGAGTAGAAACAGGCATGTCTTATAAGGACTTCTTTTTTTTGTTAACCAAAGTATAAGGAATATATTGGATCAATTGTGTTTTTAACATGTGGAAAAATAATTAAACATAACATTAACATCCAGGGCCACCCATTCTCCGTCACAATACACAATGGGATTGATATCCAGCTGGTTGAGCTGATCTCCCATGTCATGGGCAAGTTCTGAAACCCGGGAAATGGTGACGGCCAGCTTTTCCTTGTCCAGGGTCAGACCCCGAAAATCATCAAACACCGGCGCCAGCGCCAGTTCATCAATCATGTCCATGGCATCTGTGACAGAACACGGAGCAAGGCGGAATGCTGTATCTTTATAAATTTCTGTAAAGATACCGCCCGCGCCCACCATGACCGCATGGCCCATGGCAGGATCATTGATAATACCGATGATAAATTCAGGGCCGGTAAACGATACCTGGGTTTCCACCAGGATATTTTCCTTGGGAAACCGGTCCTGCATCTGTAAAAAGCAGGAGTCAGCACAGGATTTGTCGACATTGAGCATCACACCCTGCAATTCGGTTTTATGATAGATGTCCGGTGAACAGACCTTTAACACATAGGGTGGATCAATTTTGCTGCCGTCAAAGCGATCACCCGGTGCAAAGCGTTTTGCTTTTGGCACTTGAATGGAATACAGCCTGACCAGTTGTTTGGCATCAAATTCATCCGGCTCTCTTTTTTTTAAGCCCTTAAACCAGGTTGCCAATCGTTTTTTCATGATTTTTTCTCCAGGGCAAACCGGTTTTTGATCTTAGAGCGTTCAACCAGAAACCGTGCCGCCCTGACCGCTCTGCCTATGGACGGAAACGCCACCACACCGGCATGGTAAAAATTTTTAATCCGGTTGTCGGTAAACGGCCCATACTTGGTAAACACAATAACGGGCTTATCCGTATGCCGGCTTTTGTCCACAATGATATCGATCAGATTTTCAGACACGCCCGGAGGCGAAAAAAAGACAATACAGATGATAATATCCACCCCCTGGTCAGCAATCAACGCATCCAGGCTTTTTGAATACATCAGATCCCCGGCACTGGCCGTCAGGTCCACGGGATTTTCGCAAGATGCAAATGAAAATGTGTCTGCTTTGATCCTTTTTTTTGTCTGTTCAGACAATCTGGCCATGACCAGGGGAACCCGAGAACTTTTTTTTTCGATAAAATCCGTACACATGACCCCATAGCCTCCGGCACCGGTTAAAACCGCCACCCGATTACCCGGCGCACCACAAATCATGGACAATACCCTGGTGGCATCACAGAACGCTTCATCATCATACACCCGCTGGATGCCGTATTGCTTGAACGCACCGGCAATCACGTTATCAGATCCTGCCAGTTTCCCGGTATGGGAGGTCACAGCTGTTACTGCAGTATGGGTTGTTCCGGCCTTTAAAACCACCACAGGCTTTTTTTTAGAAATTTTTTGTGCAGCTTTTAAAAAAAGCCGTCCGTTTTCAATATTTTCAAGATAAAATCCCAGGCAATTGGTTCGCTTATCCCGGCCGAAATAGTCGAGAAAATCATTTTCATCCAGATCACACTTATTGCCAAGGCCGATAAAGGCTCTCATCCCATACCCTGTATTGGAGGCATATCCCAACGCTTCGGTCCCAATGGACCCGCTTTGAACAATACAGGCAATGGTGCCGTTTCTGTCCAGGGCTTTATCCCCGTGTTCAACAAAAATGGTATCAATGTTTTCATCGGGTAAAAAAATACCCAGGGAGTTGGGCCCCAGTATGTTGATGGGATTTTCTTTTGCAAGCGCTTTGAGCTGATCTTCCAGAACTTGACCCGGACCGCCTGTTTCACCAAAACCACCGGCCACAATAATATAATTGGGAATTTTTCGTTCAATGCATAATTTAACCGCCTCAACCGCAGCTGCGGCAGAAATTGTAATAACAGCCAGATCAATACCCCTGGGCAGGGATTGAATATCCGGACAAACCTTGTGTCCCTGAATGGCTGTTTCTTTGGGGTTTACCGGGAACAGTCTTCGTCTTGAGCCCAAAAGCCGTTTAAAAACAATCCCGCCAACTTTGAACTCAGAATTTGATGCGCCGATAACGGCAATCTTTTCAGGATTTAACAACCGCTCCAATGATTTTTTTTTATCCATCGCCTCTTTGAAAAACAAAAATATTTAACTGGCCAATAATGACTGAGATATTGTCAACACTTCCTGAGCTGCAAACGGTTTTTCAAACACGTGGCTTGCTCCCATCCTTTTTGCCAGGGTCAGATACAACTGAGCACTGCCAATGCCACCCCCGGAAATGGCAATTATTTTTGCACCCGGCCTGATTTTTTTAATGTTTTTGATAACATCAAGCCCTTCTTCGTTCGGCATGATCAGATCGGTAATCACAAGATCAGGGTTCTCTTTTTTATACACAAAGATCCCCTGTTTACCATCAGAAGCTTCATAGACCTCATATCCAGCCTGTTCGAACAATTGCCTGAGAAGAATTCTTATGGCAGGTTCATCGTCAATTACAAGAATCTTTTCCATATCATCTCTCTTTTATTGAAAACGCTGTTCTTCTTGAGAATATCTCAATCAGTGTCGTCTCATTTCCAAGTGCCGTACTGGTGTAACAGGATTTTATATGGCCTATACTAGTGCCTGACCGAAAACCCGTGTTTGGATGAAAACTTGTCCATATGCAAGGCGCAAGCAAAGCTGAAACCGGAGTGTACTGTAGTACATGAGGATTTCAGCTTTGCGCAGCAACGCAGCAGATGGATGAGTTTTCGTT
>JBDRPM010000036.1:0-46762 GCA_043827005.1 Pseudomonadota bacterium
TATATTTATCTATTTTTATAGTAATTATATGGATTCAGGGTTGACATTTTCCCTGTTTATTGAGACTTTTGTAACATGAATCAAAAGGATACTTTATCCTCTGCCTGTCCTAGCTCATTTAACTAGAACAATGAGGCGACATTGAATATGGAAAAAACAGATATCCTGATTGTTGATGATAAGCCCGGCAACCTGATTGCCATGGAGGCTCTGCTTGAAGATGAGGACACAAACATTATCAAGGCCGAATCCGGTAACGCAGCCCTGGGCTTGTTGCTTGAATATGATTTTGCCCTGGTAATTCTGGATATCCAGATGCCGGAGATGGATGGAATCGAGACGGCCAGGATCATGCGAAAGAATAAACAGACCAGTCAGATTCCGATTATTTTTGTTACTGCCATCAACAAGGAAGAACACCAGATTTTCGAAGGGTACAATGCCGGTGCGGTTGACTATATTTTCAAACCGTTTGAACCCCTTATTTTTAAATCCAAGATCAACGTACTGCTCCAATTGTACAGGCAGAGAAAAACCATTGAGCAGAACAATCGGCAACTTAAAAAAATGGTCTGCGAACTGGAAAATGCCAACAGAACAATCCTCAATCGGCATAAAACCCAGATTGAAGAAGAGCGATTAAAAGTGATCCTTCAACTTGCCGGGGCCACTGCTTATGAAATGAACCAGCCGCTGATGCAGTTGCTTAACAGTATTGAACTGTTATCGGCGGGCACATGCGATCCAGACAATCAATCTGTGTTTCTGGCAGCTATTAAAAAATCCGGTGAACACATTTATAAAATCGCCAAACGTCTTCAGTCCATGCAGAACCATGAAACAGACCCAGTTAAAACCGGGGAAGATACTTGTATTCAGCACAAGGATTTAACCGTGTTAATTGCATGCAGCAGCCAGCAAGATACAGATCACCTTTCACAATTGCTTGAAAAAGATCATCCATTGACACTTTGCCGTGCTGATTCCGTTAAGCACACCCTTGATTTAATGACAAAAGAAAAGATCGATTTAATTATTACCGATTATCGGCTGACAGACGGCACCGGATTTGACCTGATGGATATGTTAAAACAAAAAGACTTTTACCAACCCGTAATTTTCGTTACCAGTTGCGGAGATGAGACCATTGCTGCCAGGGCTCTTAAAGATGGCGCCTATGATTACATAACCCGTGCAGCCCTCGATGAAAATATCTTGATCAAGACCATTTTCAATGCCCTGGAAAAACAAAATCTTCAAAGAGAAATTGCAGGGGCTTATCAGCGTCTTGCTGTGTTGTCCACCCGGGACAGTTTAACCCGGCTGTATAACCGCAGATATTTTGACCAAACCATTGAAACGGAAATTTCAAAGGTCAAACGATATGGCTCGGAACTGTCTGTATGCATGATTGACCTGGATAATTTCAAGCAGATCAATGATCAATTCGGTCACCTGGTCGGTGATAAAGTCTTATCAAAGACTGCCGGTATTTTAAACGACATGGTCAGAGAATGCGATGTGGCCTGTCGATATGGCGGTGAGGAGTTCGGTCTGATCCTGCCAAAAACTTACAGCCGGGATGCTTTTTTAATGGGTGAACGGATACGCAAAAGCATTGCCGGTAATCTTTATAAACATGATAAAACAAATATCGGCGTAACCGTGAGCATTGGGATCGCTTCCTATAATCAGGAGAAAAACAGCTCTATCTCTTGTTTGATTCATCAGGCAGATATGGCTCTGTACAATGCAAAAGCAAAAGGAAGAAACCGGGTTGAAGTTTTCAGTTACTGACATCTTTTTTATGAAAGGGTTAAAAGGTCTTTATTCTTAAATGAAACCGTTTATCAGTATTCTAGGCGTAGATGACCGACCGGCAAATCTTTTAGCACTCGAAGCTGTTCTGGAGCCTCTGGGTATTAATTTTGTCAAGGCAGATTCAGGAAACAGGGCGCTTGAGTTTGTCCTTGAGCAGGATTTTGCATTGATTCTTATGGATGTCCAGATGCCTGGCATGGACGGATTTGAAACCGCTTCCCTGATCCGGACAAATAAAAATTGCGAGCACATCCCCATTATTTTTGTTACAGCCATCAGCTTTGAAGACAAGCATGTGTTCAGAGGATATGATGCCGGTGCGGTTGATTATCTGTTTAAACCCATTGATCCGAATATCCTGGTCAGCAAGGTCAAGGTGTTTATTGAACTGTTCAAACAAAAACAAAAGGCTGAAAGCCGGGCGCACGAGCTTAAAAAAGCCAACCTGAGTATTCTGGAACACCAGAAAGCCTTAAAGCAAAGCGAGATCAGATTCCGCACAGCTTTTGACCAGTCTTTCCAGTATATGGCCATTCTTGATATCCAGGGCCGGGTTTTAGAAGTTAATGATCTTGCTGCCAGGCAATTTTTTAATGAGACTGAGACATATGTTGACAAGTATATCTGGGATATCTGTCCCCAGACTGATCCGGAAGGAAAAAACCAGCTTCAAATGACCATTAAGACTGTGGCAAACGGTCAGGTTTTCAATGATGAGATCACTGTTATAGATCGAAATGGTGAGGAAAATACAATTCTCAGAACGATTTCACCGGTAAAAGATGAGGCCGGCAATGTGACCTATATTGTGCTTCAGGGGCAGGATATCACCTCCAGAAAACAGGCTGAACAAGATAAGCTCAAGCTTGAAGCCCAGCTTCGCCAGGCCCAGAAGATGGAAGCTTTAGGGACGCTGGCCGGAGGCATTGCCCACGATTTCAATAACATCTTAAGTGTTATTCTCGGATATGCTGACATGGCCAGAGCCGAATCATCGGATAATTCTATCCAGAAAAAACACATGCTAAAAATCATTTCTGCCGCTGATAAGGCAAAAGATCTGGTCAGACAGATACTGGGGTTCAGCCGACAAACCGAGTTCAAGCAGGTTTGTTTTAAACCGGCATTGATTATGGAAGAGGTGATGAAATTATTGAGAGTCACCATACCTGTCACCATTGACTTTCGTTTGAATATAGATCGAACCTGCGGTTCAATTTATGCCGATCCTACCCAGTTTCATCAGATTATGATCAATTTGTGTACCAATGCCTATCATGCCATGGAATATCAGGACGGTATCCTGGACATCATGCTAAAAGAGACCAAAATAACCCAATCCGATTTGCAGCCAAACTTTACCCTTCCTTCTGGAAGATATGCACAAATAACCATAAAAGACAATGGCATGGGCATGGATGATAAAACCCTTGATCGGATATTTGATCCTTACTTTACAACCAAAGAAGTCGGAAAAGGCACGGGAATGGGACTTGCTATTGTTCATGGAATTGTCAAAAATCATGGGGGACACATCTGTGTCCAGAGCCGGTTGAATGAAGGATCAGCCTTTACTGTTTATTTTCCGATAATCGACAATGAATCCGAACATAGCACAAAAAAGAATTCAGCCCCGGTCAAAGGAAATGAACACATTCTTTTGATTGATGATGAAATAGATTTTTTGGACATGACCAAAGCCATGATAGAGAATCTGGGATATACTGTAACGACAAAACAAAACAATCTGGATGCGCTTGAATTGTTCACTGCAGATCCTCATCAATTTGATCTGGTCATGACAGATTATGCCATGCCCGGCATGAGCGGGATTCAGCTTGCAAAAAAAATACTTGAACAACGAAACGGTATGCCCATTATCCTGTTAACCGGATACGGCCCTGAAATAACAAAACGTCGGCTGTCTGACCTGGGTATCCAGCGGCTTTTATTCAAGCCGCTGGATTTTAATGAACTTTCAATGGCCATGCGGGAATGTCTGGACAACCAGCCTGCCCGGCAATCCGTTTTTTCTTGAGCGAGTCCTTAGTCTTAGTCCCCGGCAAAGTCCGGATATTTGATTTTCATACAGCCCGGACAAATAAAAAAACCGAGTTGGGGAAGTAAAAACCTTTGTTTTTTTGTAAATATCATGGCCTGCTGGCCACTCTTTTTTTCCCTTCTTGGTATTTCACATATTTTCAATCAATTTATTACAAAAATTGTCCCACATTATACATTTTTTAGATAAAACTTTACATTTACTGCCAAACTTAACAGCGCATAACATCATTAAATATGGATTATAGGCTCTTGGTATATTTTTTGCTTTTTTTATAAATATCAAAAACCGGAGGTTTTATGAAAGCATCAAAAATTGTAATATTTTTAATCGTCATAGCAGTATTGGGAACAGGGTTATATTTAATTCAAGATAATAAGCAAAATAAAGATCTTGTCGCCCACAACAAAAAACAGTTCCAACAAATAACAGAGGTGGCAAAAAAAAACCATTCTGCGGGCTTGCTTCCTATGGCATCAGCACTTAATAAATATTATAAAATAAAGGGCCATTATCCCAAGGATCTTATGGAGCTTTATCCTGAATTCATACCTGATAAACTTTTTATTTCAACACTTAATTGGGAATACTATCCACAGAACAAAACTTATCTTATAAAAAGAGGAATAAAAGCAAACCAAACCTTCGCTTCAATGGGTCCGGATATGAAACTAAAAACAGGAATAGAGAAAACTATATCTCCATCTGAAAAAATTGTTTTAGATGATACGCCCAAGACACCTCAAAAATCAGCTGCTCTTATAAGCTCAGCAAACAAATCCGATTTCAAAACAGATCAGGTCGCAACTGTTTTTTCACTCAATAAAACAGTAAAACCAACTGAAATAAAACCAACTGACAGCACAAACACCTTAAAGGGTTTACCCGAACTGACTATTATGAAAAAAGAACTTAATCGTAACGAAACATTTTTAGCTTCCTTTGATCGTTCCAATCTCTATATTTGGAAAACAAATGAGGGGGTAATCGGGTTCAGCAATATCCAATATCCAGATATGAAGAATTTAACTATTTACAAAGACAAGAGTTGGATAAAATATCAAGATAACCCAAATTCCAGCGAGCCAAAATAGTGACTATTAAAAGAGGGATGTATAAAAAATGATAGGTTTAAAAAAGGGTATCTGCAATCCTTTGAAAAGCGCGAAAGGGTTTACCTTGATCGAGGTAATGATAGTCACTCTCATTATAGGTGTTTTAGCCGCTATAGCCATTCCTAACTTCAAGTTTCTTAATAAAAAAGCGTTTGACACCATTGCCCGCAGCGATGCCCGTAACCTTGTTGACAGTGTAATTAATGCGGTCTTGGACGAACAAGATGTTAATTACGCTAAAGCCCATACTGGCGGGGACGTTGGAAATATAGATACAGGCGGACTTCCAAGAAATGCTGTGTTCGTTTTATCTCCAGGTGTAGAAGCATTGATCATTGGAGATACTGCGATGGGCCCAAATGGAAACACAACTTATTTTGAAGCTTATGTTTATCATACGAGTGGAACAGTGGATATCAGTACTTTAAGTGGCAGAAAAGAATATCAATGTGTAGTTGATGAAGCATCTGCTATCACCATTTTGCCATAATATTCACATGAAAAGAGAATGCTTCACTGTTTTTAATAGAAAAGTTTGTCAATAAGCTTTACAGCCACCCGCAACAAGCAGCAGATGTTTGTGTTGCGGTAAATTTGTACCCAATGCTTAATGGAACCCTAACCCGAATATTTCATAAAATATTCGGGTCAGGCCACAGATTCAGCTTTTATTCTTTTTCCGCTGCTTTTTTTTCTTTTTGATTGCCTTTTCCCATTCATCCTGTTCGGCAAACAGATCCTGGATACTTTGATTTGATTTGGAAAGACTTAGGGTCGTGGCATATTCATCTTTGGTCACTGGAATGGTTTCAATCTCTTTTTTTAAAAACGCCTGGATCTCTGCCAGCCGTTCTTGTTCTTCATCACTGCAATAAGACAGGGCAATGCCGGTTTTGTTTCCCCGGCCGGTTCTGCCGACTCTGTGGACATAATTTTCTGTTTTATCCGGCAGGTCGTAATTGATCACATAATGGACATCAGCCACGTCAATCCCCCGGGCACTGATATCAGTGGCAATCAAAATATTGGTTTCTCCCTGCTTAAACGCATCCATCACAGCTGTCCTGTCTTTTTGATCCTTTTCACCATGAAGGGTTAAAGATGGAATACCCGCTCTTTCAAGCGCTTTAAATACCCGCTCTGCTCTCACCCGTGTCCGGACAAAAACAATCATTCTTTTATCCGGATGATCTGTTATAAACCGCCGCAGAAAAAACCGTTTATCATCCATTTGCACGAACATGACATAATGGGAAACATTTTTGGAAACCGGGTCTTCAGGTGAAATTTGAATCCGGATAGCAGAGGTTTTGACCTGGGAAAAAGCCAGTTTTTTTATCTCTTTGTTGATGGTGGCAGAAAAGAAAAGGGTCTGATGCCGTTTTTTAAGCTTTTTTTTCACAGCAGATATGTCATTTATAAAACCCAGATCCAGCATTTGATCTGCTTCATCAATCACAAGGGTTTCCAGATGATCCAGATTGATCGCTCCTTGATTGATCAAATCAAACATTCGACCCGGCGTGGCCACTAAAAGATCAATACCCCACACCAGTTTATTGATCTGAGGATCTTGTTCCACCCCGCCAAAAATTGCCAGTACTTTGACTTTTGTCTGTTTTATCAGCTGGTTAAATACCTCGCCGATCTGGGCTGCCAGTTCTCTGGTGGGAACCATGACCAGACATTTAATGCCCTGGGTTCGCTTGGATGATTTTCCCCGGTGAATTTTATCAACCAAAGGAATGGCAAAGGCCATGGTTTTCCCGGTTCCGGTCTGGGCAATGGCCAGAACATCCTCACCTTTTAAAATCGAAGGAATGGCTTTGTACTGGATATCGGTGGGGCGTAAAAATCCCAGGTCGGCCAGGTTCTTTTTTATGGCTTCAGAGATATGGTATGTTTCAAATTTCATGAGACTCTTTTCACATTAGTTGTCTAAAGGTAAGAAGATACAGGGGAATCAAGCAAAAAGCAACTATGCGGATAATTATGGCAAAAAATTGACAAACCCGGTATATTGATCTTTTAATGATTTTGTTCATAAACAGTGCAGCCTTAAAAAAATTAAACTATGGATTATCAAGACCATATGATCGTTTTTGATTCAGTCTTCCTGATGCGCAGGCAAAAACAGATTTTTTCCAACCTGACCTTCCGGGTTGAAAAAAATGAAAAACGCATCCTCTCTGGCAAATCCGGGCTGGGTAAAACCACGTTATTAAAACTGGTTTTAGGATTTGAAAGTGCTGACAGCGGCAGGGTATTGGTAAACAAAAATCCGGTTGACCCGATTCATATCAAGCAAATTCGAAACCAGATTTTTTATCTGAGCCAGGATATTGATTTAAAAAAGGGCCGGTTATCTGATTTTTTAGATGAAATCTTTTTAGTCTGCACAGGCAAAGCCTTTAACCCTTTTCAAATGGTTGAATGGTTGAGCTTTTTTGAGCTGGACAAAAATCTGCTGGGTCAGGACAGCACTGATTTGTCGGGCGGAGAACGGCAGCGCATGGGACTGGTCATAGGTTTTATGCTTGATCGGCCCATCTGGCTGTTGGATGAACCCACATCTGCGCTGGATCAAAAAATGAAAGAAAAAACAGCCAGAAAAATTCTGGGTCTGGAAAAAACCATGGTCATTGTTTCCCATGATCCTGTCTGGCAACAAAGCAATACCGTTTGCATGGAAAGGTGGTGAAATTATGGGTGCCCAGGATTTAACACTTTTATCACTGGCATCATTATTGGTTTTTCTGATTCCGGTTTTTTGGATTAACCGAAAGCTGAACCTGTCCATCAATACTGCCTTAGGTGTTGCCATTGTCCGGATGTGCCTTCAACTGAGTTTTGTGGGTCTGTATCTTGAATTTTTGTTCCGGTTCAACTCAGCCTGGCTCAATGTGGCCTATCTTTTGATCATGGTTTCCATTGCCTGTCACTCCATCATCTTGTCCAGCAACCTGAAGGTCAGGCTCTTTTTTATCCCGGTCTTTTTTTCCCTGTTTATCCCTTTTTCCATTGTTCTGCTTTTTTTCAATGGTGTGGTGGTAAGAATTGACAATCTGTTTGAGGCAAAATACCTGATCCCCATTGGCGGCATGCTGCTGGGAAATTGTTTGAGAAGCATCATTGTCGGTCTGGATCGATTTTATTCAGGGGTTCACAAGGATGAAAAAACCTATCAATATTCCCTGTCCCTGTTCGGCAGCCGGATACCTGCGCTTAAGCCCTATTTTAAAGAAAGTTTTTTAGCAGCCATTGCCCCCAGGATTGCTTCCATGGCCACCATCGGCCTGGTCTCCCTTCCCGGAATGATGACCGGCCAGATCCTTGGCGGGTCTATCCCGATTGTGGCCATCAAATACCAGATTGCCATCATGTTTTCCATTTTTTACACCGAATACTTTTCAACCATCTTATCCATCCTTTTTTCTTTGAATGTTGGATTCAATAAAATGGATGGCTTGAATAAAACCATTTTCAAACCATAACCCATCGATCGAACCAAATAAGTGTCCAATTATATTCATATTTTTAAAGCCACCCATTGAAATTATCTTGACACTTTCGTGGAATCCGTTTATTTTAGGCAGGTAATTCAGGTGTTGTAGTTAAAAGGGAATCCTGTGAAACTCAGGAACGGACCCGCCGCTGTAACCGGGGATGACCGTCACGAATGCCACTGTTAGAAATGCTGATTTAATGGGAAGGCGTGACCAGTAAGATGATCCGGAAGTCAGAAGACCTGCCTGGATAGTTGGTTTATTGCTTGCGAGGACATGGCAGGACAATAGGATGAGGAAAATACGGTTCCCATACCAGACATATTCTGGTGTGGGTTTTTTATTTTGTCCTGGCCTTGCATTAACACTCATAATACACGAGGAAAACGTTATGAAAAATTTGTTGTTTGTTTCAATGCTTGTTTTGTTGGGTTTGTTCATTGGTTCATCTGTTCATGCCAGAACTGCGATTATTCTTGCAAGCTTTGGCACCACTGTGCCTGAGGCTGTTCAAGCCATTGACAATATCAATACCCGGGTAAAAGCAGCCTTCCCCGGGGTTGAAGTACGCATGGTGTTTACCTCCAACATCATCAGGTCGGTCTGGGAAAAAAGAAGCCACAACCCCAAAGAATGGAAAGATCTGAAAATTTCAGATGAAATCCTGTTTACAAAGAACCTGCTTTCCACGTTCGGAGACCTTAATGCCCAAGGATTTAAAGATATTATCGTTCAACCCACCCATGTGTTTCACATGGAACAATACCACGATCTCATGCAATATGTGAATGCCATCCGGTCCATCAAAACCGTCCGGGACAAATGGAAACCGTTTAACAAAATTGCACTGGGCCGACCGGCACTGGGAACAATCGGTGACCGATACCCCTATCCTGAAGATCTTGAAGAAGCGGTTAAAGCGCTTTCTTCTGACATTGATCTTGCCCGGCAAAAAAAAGCAGCCCTTGTGTATATGGGCCATGGCAACGAACTGTGGTCAAGCGGTATTTATGCAGAACTTCAAAACCGAATGAGAATAATATACCCGGATGTCAAAACTTATGTGGGCTGCGTTGAGGGGTATCCCGGTATCGAGGAAGTTAAAAACAGCCTGAAACACGACCGCAAGAATACCGGCATCCTGCTAAAACCCTTGATGATCGTTGCCGGCGACCATGCTGCCAATGACATGGCAGGAGAGGATGGAGCCTCCTGGAAAAATGTTTTAACCAAAGCCGGTTTCAAGGTTGAAACTATGCTCCAGGGTTTGGGTTCCAATAACCAGTTCGCTGATTTGTTTGTCGATCATATTAAAGATGCGGCAAACGATTCAGGCATCGACCTGAAATAATGGCAAAGCTTTGAATATACCGGTTGCCATATCAAAAGGGAGAGCAGGAACTCTGGTGATCCTTTTCTCCCTTTTACTTGTTTCAACCATAGTGATTTCCCTTTCCATGGGGTATATTCAAATTCCTGTGACACAAATTGTTTCCATACTATCCGCCAGGATCACAGGCTCTTCTGAATTTCTTGAAACAATCAACCAAACCCATCTGGCCGTTATTTATGATATTCGGCTTCCCAGAATTCTGACTTGTGCCGGTGTGGGTGCAGCCCTTGCCCTGTCCGGCGTCATTTTTCAGGGAATATTGCTCAATCCCCTGGCAGACCCTTATACCCTTGGTGTGTCTGCCGGTGCAGCCTTCGGGGCCAGCATCGCCATTTTACTCAATCTGGGTGCTGCTATGGTTTCTGTTCCGGCGTTTGCTTTTACCGGGGCTGGCATAACCCTTTTTATGGTCATCTATTTGTCCTATTCACCCAACACACCCATGGCAGGATTGAATTCGAATAATTTAATTTTATCCGGCATCATTGTCGCATCCATCCTGTCTGCCGGGATCAGTTTTTTAAAATTCATTGCCAACGAACAGGTTTCGGTTATTATTTTCTGGCTCATGGGAAGTTTTGCATCCAGAACCTGGGCACATGTTCTAATTGTTTTTCTTTTCTTAACGGCAGGTTTTTTTATTTCCCTGTTTTTTGCCCGGGATCTTAATCTGATCTCTCTTGGCCCCAAATCTGCAACCAGCCTGGGAGTTGATCTTAAAAAAACCACATTGATTCTTTTGATCACAGGGTCATTAATGGCGGCTGTGTGTGTTTCTGTCTCCGGTATTATCGGGTTTGTGGGACTTTTGGTGCCCCACATGATCCGCCTGATTACCGGGCCTGACAACAGGCGACTGATCCCCTTGTCCATGCTGTCCGGAGCGATTTTATTGCTGATTGCCGACACTGTCACCCGGGCGGTTCTTGCCCATGAAATTCCCATTGGCGTATTAACCGCCTTAATTGGCGGCCCTGTGTTCTGCTGGGTATTTAAAAAGAACCGGTTTAAATAACGTGAAAATCACACTCCATCATATATGCTATGGTTATGAGCCGCACAATCAGGTTATCAATGAAATAACCGGTTCATTTGAATCTGGCAATTTTTACTCGATCCTGGGCCCCAATGGATCCGGCAAAACCACGCTATTGGATCTGATTTCCGGATTTCTTACCCCCGACACCGGCCATATTGAAATAAATGGCAGACAGATCAGCCAATTTACCAAAAATCAATTGTCCCGACAGATCGCTCTGGTTTCCCAGGATTATGCCATTAATTTTCCTTTTCAGGTTAAAGATGTGATCATGATGGGGCGGCACCCCTATATCCCAAGATTTGCCCTGCCGTCAGACAATGATATTAAAATTGTTGAACGCATGATTGATCTGTGTGGGATCCGTCATTTGATGAACCGGAAAATCAACCAGCTTTCCGGCGGAGAGCGCCAAAGATGTGTATTTGCCAGAGCTCTGTGCCAGGATACGCCTGTTTTGCTGCTGGACGAGGCTTTTTCCAGCATGGACATTCACCACACCCTGCAGATGCTCAACCTTGTCAAGCAACAAGTCAAAGAAACCAACAAAACAGTGATCAGTGTTTTCCATGACCTTAATCTGGCATCAGTCTGGTCTGATAAGCTGATGCTGCTCAAACAGGGTCAGATATATCAGTCTGGCAACAGCCGGGATGTATTAACCCGGGAGGCGGTCAAACAGGTATTTAATGTAAACGCCCTTGTGACCTATAACCCGGATATTCATGCAAAACAGGTGTCTTATGTGTCAGTTTAAACATATAACCTCATCCACACGCTCCCTTGTTTTTGTTCTGGGCCTAATTTATGGTCTGGTCTTGAATATGGCCTGGGCCCATGCAGCCCTGGCTCAAGACAAACAGCACCTGCAGGAACAGGCCGTTGTGGAAACCAGCGATGCTTCTAAAAAATCAGCCTTTCAAATGCCCTCCATAACAGACCAAAAAGGGCGTAAAATTATCATTAAAAAACCCTTTACCCGGATCATTTCACTGTATGGTGCACACACTGAAAATTTATACCACCTTCTGGCTGAATCCCAGATTACAGGTGTATCTGTGAATGATACCATTCCCGAACAGGTCAGCGCAAAACCAAAGTTTTCTTACCATGATGATCCTGAAAAGTTTTTATCTTATCAGCCAGACCTGGTCTTAATCCGGCCCATGATCGACAACAGCTATCCTGATCTTATCCATCGCCTTGAACAATCCGGAATCGTTGTGGTGTCACTGCAACCATCAGGCATTCAGCAGATGTACGACTACTGGCTGGCTTTGGGCACCTTGACGGGAAAATTTGAAAAGGCAAATGAAATAGTTCAGGACTTTAAACAAAAGATCAGGCGGATCAATGCCTTAACCCAAGATATTCATCCCAAAAAGCAGGTCTATTTTGAGGCCATTCATACCCGGATGAAAACCTTTACCAAAAACGCCATGCCCATATTTGCCCTGGAAACAGCAGGGGGTATCAATGTTGCAGCAGATGCCAGGGCATCCAGAAACACCAATATTGCCATTTATGGAAAAGAACAAATCCTTGCAAAGGCATCGCAGATTGATGTATTCCTTGCCCAGACAGGGGTGATGAATACCGTCAGTATTGAGCAAATTAAAACAGAACCCGGCTTTAACATTATTAAAGCTGTAAAAAATGATCAGATATATTTAATTGATGAAAATATCATTTCCCGGCCGGTTCCCGGCCTGTACAAAGGGATTGTCTGTATTGGAAAGGCCCTTTATCCTGATCTTTTCACAATGGAACCATAAAAAGGAAACCACATGAAACATGCTGGAAAATTATACGGGGTGGGTGTTGGGCCCGGAGACCCTGAACTGATAACCGTAAAAGCAGTGAGGGTTATTAAAGAGGCGGATATTATTTTTACGGCCGCCTCAAGTAAAAACACTTACAGCCTGGCGGTGGAGATTGCATCCCCCTACATTGCCCCTTGCGCTCATATTAAACAATTGTCTTTTCCCATGACAAAGGATGTCAAAAAAGCAGAAACTGCCTGGATTGAAAACGCCCGACAGATCGCATCCGTATTAAAAGAAGGGAAAACAGCTGTATTTTTGACTCTGGGAGACCCCACCACCTATTCCACCTTTGGATATATTTTAAAGAAAATGAAATGCATCATGCCTGAAGCAGACATCGAGACCATTCCGGGAATTACCTCTTTTCATGCTGCCGCAGCCCGGTTGAACCGGATTCTGGTTGAAGGAGAACAAACCCTGCTCATCACATCCGGTGCCTTTGGCGGAGAGCCACTGAGAAAAACAGTCGGTGTAGATAATGTGGCCATCGTCAAGGTGTATAAAAACATTGAAGATATCAATAAAGCCTTAAAAGAAACCGGTCTTGACCAGAACAGCGTAGCCATATCCAATTGCAGCAGAGAAAATGAACAGATCATACATAATATTGATGATCTTGAACAACGAGCGCCTGATTATTGGACCCTCATTCTGGCTTCAAAATGAATTTCAGATTGAATACACATGAAAAAAAATAATATAAACTATCAAGCGCTTGTGATTTCATTGTCTGTGACACTGGTCGGCCTGACTGTCAGTGTGCTTTATTTTGAAACCCTCACACCGGCGATATGCCTGAAAAGACTGGGTCTTCCGCTTTTCAGGCTGCTGGGTGTTATTTTTATCGGCCTTTTGGTCGGACAAATGATCGAGATTCTTGGCTGGACCAGACACGTGGCTATTATAGCCAGACCTTTTTTTAACTTTTCACATCTGGGCGACCGATGCAGTGCTGCCTTTACCACTGCGTTTATTTCAGGAGCCACTTCCAATGCCATGCTGCTGGATTTTTATCAAGACCAGAAGATCAATAAGACACAGTTGTTTTTATCCAACTATATCAATCAATTTCCTGCTTATTTTCTACATCTTCCCACAACTGTTTTTATTGTTCTGCCATTAACCGGTACAGCCGGGATCTTGTATTTTATCCTTACGTTTGCGGCTGTATTGTTCCGAACCTTCTGCTTTCTTCTGGTTGGAAAATTTTATTTAAAAACAACATCGTCCAATGCTGAAAAAACTTTTCAATATACGACAGACCGGGAACAACCCATCAAGACCATTGGCGAAGTTAAAGAAAAGCCTGAATGGTCAACCATTATCAGCACCATCAAGCAACGATTACCCGGAAGAATCATCAATATCAGCATTTGGGTTTTGCCTATCTATTCCCTTGTTTTTATATTGAATATCAATGGCTTTTTCGATTATTTAAACACAAGCCTTTCAAAGTATATAACCTTGACTCTCATGCCGGTTGAGTCTTTATCTGTTGTTGTGTTAAGCTTTGCTGCTGAATTTACGTCAGGATTTGCCGCGGCCGGCGCATTGATGAATGCCGGCGTGATCACGGTGAAGCAGACAGTGATTGCGCTGTTGCTGGGAAACGTTCTTGCATTCCCCATTCGGGCGCTGCGCCACCAGCTTCCCAGATACATGGGAATTTTCTCTCCCAAAATGGGCCTGCAACTGTTATTATCCGGACAGATCTTCAGGGTGATAAGTATTGTTTTAATCGGAACGCTTTATTATTGGGTGGGTTAATGATGGTTCCAATCGACATTATCGGTATCGGGCAGAGCAGGGCAGACCTTACACAGAATCATTTAAGAATCATAGATGCCTGTGATATTCTGATTGGAGGGAAACGGCATCTGGCAATGTTTGACACAACAGGCAAACAAACCCTTCAAATAACGGGACATCTGAGTGCGATCATTGATCTTATAAAAGAAAAGATGGATGATCACAAAATTGTTGTGCTGGCTTCAGGAGATCCGCTATTTCACGGCATCGGCTCCATACTGACTCAGCATTTTGAGAAAACCCAATTGAATATTCATTCAAATATTTCTTCGATCAGCGCTGCCTTTGCCGCCATAAAAGAGCCCTGGCATGACGCCAGAATTGTCTGCCTGCATGGCAATGCAAAACAACCCTTTTCTTTTGCCAGTATTGGAAAGGAAAGCAAGGTCGCCTTTCTGACTGATCCTGTCAGGACTCCAGCGGTGATAGCGTCTGAGCTGATCAAAGAGGGCCTTATCAATTTCAAATTGTGTGTGCTGGAAAATATCGGCGATCCGGAAAAACAAAAAATCCAATGGTTTGACAATCCGGGTGCTGCCAGGAACCTGTCATTTGCCCAGCCCAATGTCGTTGTCCTCATCAGAACCCAGGCGCCGGACAGAACCGTTTCACGTGAAACTCATGTTGGCATGGATGATTGCCTGTTCAAGCACAGCAAGGGGTTAATCACAAAATCCGAGATCAGAACTGTTACACTTTCCAAACTCAAATTGATCAAAAGAGACCATGTCTTATGGGATATCGGCGCAGGTTCCGGTTCTGTCAGCGTGGAAGCAGCCCTTCAACTTCCATGGGGCCATGTCTATGCCATTGAAAAACATCCGGACAGAATCAGGGATATTATTCAGAATGTTCAAAACTTTAATTGTCCCAATGTCCAGGTGGTCAATGCCGCATTCCCGGAAGAGATAGACGACCTGAGGCCACCTGACAGGATTTTTATTGGCGGAGGCGGACAGAACCTTGAACAAATCATCGAAATCGCCTGCGACAAACTCAAGCCCTATGGCGTTATGGTCATCAATACCGTATTGCTGCAAACCCTTGAAGCCTGTGTTCGAATCTTACAAAAAAATCTTTTTAATCCGGCTGTGGTGCAGATTCAGATATCCAGATCCAGACAGATGCCGTTTGGTCACCGTCTTGAAGCACTCAACCCGGTTTGGGTCATATCCGGATCGAAACAACATACAAAAGAGACATCATTATGAAAAAAATAATCTGCCCTGTTATTTTTGCCGGTGCCGGTCCGGGTGACCCGGATCTTATTACGGTAAAAGCAAAAACCGCCCTGGAAAACGCCAACCTGATCATCTATGCCGGTTCCCTGGTTCCTGATGCCGTGTTATGCTGGAAGGGACAGAAAGCCAGAACTCTGTCCAGCGCAGACATGAACCTGGACCAGATCATACAGGCCATAAAAACATGTTATGACGAGGGTGGCCGGGTGGTCCGGCTTCACACAGGAGACCCTTGTTTTTACGGCGCTATTTTTGAACAGATGCGGGCTCTGGATGCGGTAAACATTCCCTATGAGGTTATCCCTGGTGTTACCGCTGCCTTTGCCGCATCTGCCAGAATGAACATGGAATACACGCTTCCGGAAATAACCCAGACCCTTATCCTTACGCGAATATCCGGAAGAACACCAGTACCTGAAGCCGAAGCCTTTGAGCGCCTGGCCGCCCATCAGGCATCCATGGCTGTCTATTTGAGCATTGCCCACATTCAAAAGGTTCAAGATATCCTGGAAACCCATTATGGAAAACACTCTTTATGTGCCATTGCCTATAAGGTCAGTCATCCTGAAGAGCAGATATTTTATACCCCGGCATGTGAGCTGGCTCAAACCTGCAAGCGTCATAACATCACCCGCCATGCCCTGATCATTGTTGGAAAAGCGGTGGAAGCCAGTTTTTCAAAAACCAACAGGATAAAATCAAAACTTTATGATGCAGCGTTTTCCCATGGATACAGACGTGCAGAACAATAAACAAAGCAACACGCTTGCCCTTTGGGCCATTACACCAAATGGCAAAGCCCTGGGTCAAAAGATTCAAAATAAGATCCGGGGCGCAGTTTTATTTGTTTCCAAAAACAGCCTTGGCGCTTGCCCTGTTGACCATGAAACCATGTGTTTTGAAAACCTGGCCGCAGAAATTGCTCAACAATTTAATTGTTTTTCTGGTCATGTTTTTATTTTCTCCACCGGCATTGCGGTTCGAATGATTGCGCCTCTTTTGCAATCAAAAACCATTGACCCTGCTGTGGTTGTGGTCGATGACTCGGGCAAACATGCCATCAGCCTGCTGTCCGGACACATCGGTGGCGCAAATCAGCTGACCGAGACCATCAGCGCTATTATCGGGGCACAGCCGGTGATTACAACCGCCACAGATGTCAACCAGATACCTGCTATTGACCTGATTGCCAAAAACCTTGGGCTGTTTATTGAAACGCCTGAAAACATCAAACACATCAACATGGCTTTTTTGATGAACAACCCTGTGTTTCTCTATGATCCCCTTGAGTATATAACGCCGCATCTTCCCCAATCTTTCTGGATAGAACAAACAGGCCCGATGTCGCAGGAAAAGGCAAGCTCTCTGACACATACCATTTTTTGTTCCCCTGAAACAGATTCTGTTCCACGTGAAACCCTGATCCTTCGACCCCTGGTTTTAAGCGTTGGCATAGGCTGCAACCGGGGAACGTCAATGGAAACAATAAAAACTTTTTTAGAACTCACTTTTAAAGCTGCCGGTCTTTCCACCAACAGCATTTTAAAACTGGCAACTGTTGATGTTAAAAAAGATGAGGCCGGGTTGCTGGCCATGGCTCAGAAGATGCAGATCAGTCTGGATTTTTACAGCAGGGATGACTTAAATTTTGTTACCAACGTCCCGACCCCTTCAAAAACAGTTGAAAAACATTTGGGGGTTAAAAGTGTGTGCGAAGCTGCCGCCCTTTTATCCGCCGGCTGGCTGGATAAGAATTGTTTTTCACAAACCGCTTTATGTGCAAACCATTTATTATTAAAAAGAGGGGGGTTAATTCTCCCAAAACAAAAAAACAAGGATGTCACCATTGCCGTGGCAGTAATCAAATGAAACTATATGTGATCAGTACCGGTCCCGGAGACGTTGACTATATTGCTCCCCGGGCAATCAAAGCCTTAAAAGAAGTAGACTGCGTAGCAGGATACGATACCTATATCGATTTAATTTCAGAGCTTGTAACTGACAAACAGATCATTTCCACCGGAATGATGAAAGAAGTGGAGCGCGTGGAAAAAGCAATCGACCATGCGCTTTCCGGAAAACCCTGCGCCCTGATATCTGGTGGCGATGCCGGAATTTACGCCATGGCCGGCCTGGTGTTTGAAATTTGCAAAGAACGTCAGATCAAGCTTACCCGTACACTGTCAATAGACAACACAGCGCTTTATCTGGAAATCATTCCCGGTATCCCGGCCCTGGCTGCCGGTGCTGCCCTGGCAGGCGCTCCCTTAACCCATGACTTTGCTGCCATTTCGTTGAGCGATTTGCTTACCCCATGGGAACAAATTGAAAAACGTGTGTCTGCCGCAGCCATGGCAGATTTTGTCATTGTCCTGTACAACCCCAAAAGCAAGAAGCGGGACTGGCAATTGAAAAAAGCCCAGCAATTAATGCTGGAACACAGGAAAGGCTCCACGCCTGTGGGCGTGGTTACCGGTGCCATGCGGGAAAACCAGTCGATTGTCTTTACCACGCTTGACCAACTTGACAAGGCTGATATCGGCATGCAGACCATCGTGTTTATCGGCTCGTCCACAACCCTGAGATACATGGATTTTTTATTCACGCCCCGGGGTTATTCAAAAAAATATGATATTTAATGCCAGATAAACAGGAGCGCCTTTATGAAAGGATATATCCAGATCTATACCGGGAATGGCAAAGGAAAAACAACCGCCAGCTTAGGACTTGCTCTCCGGGCTGCTGGAGCAGGTCTTAAGGTGTTTATTGTTCAATTCCTCAAAAAAGGGGATTACTCTGAGATCAAGGCATTATCCCGATTTGAAAACATTCAAATCGAACAATACGGACTTGGCAAATTTGTCAAAGGCAAGCCCTCCAAAGAAGATATCGATGCCGGGGCTGTCGGGTATTTACGGCTGTGTCAATTGCTGACAGACGGAAATCACGACCTGGTCATTGCCGAAGAGGGCAATACCGCCCTGATGTGCAACCTGATCAGCGAACAGGAGCTGTTAAATCTGATGGATATGAAACCTGACCATGTTGAACTGGTCATCACCGGACGAGGTGCCACTCAAAAAATCATGGATCGAGCTGATCTTGTAACAGAAATGCGAGAGATCAAGCACTATTATCAACAAGGGGTAAAAGCCAGGGTCGGGATTGAAAAATGATGAAAAAAAACATTGCCATTCTCGGTACAGGATCTGATGTGGGAAAAAGCATTGTGGCTGCAGCTATCTGCCGATCCTTTGCCGACAAGAACATTAATGTTGCGCCGTTTAAAGCCCAGAACATGTCCAACAACTCAGGCATTACTCTGGATGGCCTTGAAATGGGACGGGCTCAGATTGTCCAGGCGCAGGCGGCAAAAATTGTGCCCCACGTGGATATGAATCCCATCCTGTTAAAGCCCACAGGAGAAAAACAATCCCAGGTGATTTTGAATGGGAAAGTTCATGCAAACCACACGGCCATGGATTACCACCGAAACAAAGGGTTTTATTTTAAAGAAGCCTGCCTCGCCTTTGACCGGCTTGCCGCCCGCCATGACCGGATTGTTCTTGAAGGGGCCGGGTCCTGTGCTGAAGTAAATCTGATGCCAACGGATATTGTTAATTTTGCCATGGCCGAATATGCCAATGCTAATGTCATTCTCACTGCTGATATTCACAGGGGCGGGGTGTTTGCACAACTCGTGGGTACCCTTGACTGCCTGCCACAAAAATACCGGGACATGATCAAAGGATTGATCATCAATCGATTCCGAGGGGACATTGCCCTGTTTAAAGATGGGGTGGCATGGATAGAAAACAGAACCGGCAAACCTGTTTTAGGCGTTCTGCCCTGGTATTCCCATTTTAAAATCGATGCCGAAGATTCGGTCGAACTTGAAGAAAGCAATAATTTTAAATCCTTTGACCCTGAAAAACCAGCCATTGGTATCATCCGGCTTCCCCATATCGCCAACTTTACCGATTTCCACGCCCTGACCAGACAAGCAGCATTTCAAACCATTTTTTTCGACAAACCTGAATATTTGTCAAAATTTGATACCGTGATCATTCCCGGATCAAAAAACACCCGTGCTGATCTTGATTGGTTACAGCGCACATTTAAATCTGAACTGCTGGCTTTTAACGGGTCAGGCAGATTTATTTTCGGCATTTGCGGCGGATACCAGATGCTGGGAGAATTTGTTGATGATCCCCACGGGCATGAAGGCGCTCCCGGGCGGACGCAGGGACTAAATTTATTGCCAATTCAAACGATTTTAAAAGCGCCCAAAACCACGACCCTAAGTAAATTCAAATGGCAGGGTGCGTCAGCAGACGGATACGAAATTCACATGGGCGAGACCACCTTAACCAGCGGCAAACCATTGCTGATGATTGAATCAAGAAACGCAACTGCCTGCTCGGATCAGGATGGCTGCCTGTCGGAGAACGGCAGGGTCGCCGGTTCCTATATTCATGGTTTTTTTGATAATGAATTGATATTACAGCAATGGCTTAAGATTGCAGGATTGAACATTCATTTTTCAAAACAGGCTCCCTGTCATTCAAAAGATAATGATTATACGCTTTTGAAAAAACATTTTGAAGCCCATGTCCATATGGGGGATATGCTTTAATCTGTTCGCATTATCAGAAGCCTGCATGAAATCATTTACTTTAGCGATAAAATTATCTATTTTATAAACAAGAATTAACCTTTAGGGTTCGATCAAAACTTTATTCGTAATTTTGTGTGGGCCCTTATCATTAGGATATCGCTTGTGGAACAAGAACAACGAATTTTATCTTTGCCTGAACTTGCCCTGGAATACGGAACCATAACAGCAGAACAATTTAAACAGATCAGCCAGCTGCACGCCCAAAAACAACAGCAGGATGATTCTGTTGACTGGTCTGAACTGCTGTTAAACCAAAGAATGGCCACACACTATCAGGTGGGGCTGCTCAAACTCATCCAAGACTATATGATCTTGAAAAAAAAGGGGGAGGCATTTGGTAAAATAGCCATTGAAAAAGGATTCGCCTCCCAGGAAGATATCAACAAAGCCCTTGAGTTACAAAAAAAAGAGTTCAAGCGGGCAAAAACAAAAAAACTCATAGGCGATATTCTTGTGGAATCCAGGGTCATCACAGTCAAACAAAAAAACATGATTCTAAAAGAACAGACCTTTTTAGACAACCAGACAAAAAAAATTCTAAATACAGATACGATAGAAGACAACAGCCAGGCAGCCGATCATAAACAGGAAGAACAATCACAGGTTATTCTGTCAAAATATGACCAGCAGTTTCTGCAGATTAAGGTGCTTGACCAGGAATTTGCCGCCAGCGTAATTGAAAAAGGACTGGCTTCAAAACATGATGTCACCATTGCCGAACATATTCAACAAGAGGCCTATGAAAAAGAAAGCCGGATTCAGCTTCTCGGCGACATCATGGTTCAACTCAAGCTGATCACGGATGAGCAAAAGAACCTGATTTTAATGGAGCAGGAAAGGCTTGACGATAATCAAACGCTTGAACTGAACAGCGGTATCCATGTGTCGATCAGTCCGGATCAAATGGAAGCTGTCATTCAAATTAAAAATTATACTCAAACCATCGGCTTAAACCAGATAAAGACTGCCTTGAAAACAAAAGGAGTCTGTAATGGAATCTATCCGGATGCCTTGCTTCAATGTAATCTTGATGTTAAAAATACAACCTTTATTGCGGCCCGTCAGGATTACGCCATTGATTTGATCAAGGAGCGAAAAGCAGCCTACCACTTTAATACAAATGCCATTGATACAGAACAAAAAAATATGGGCGCCCTGCTGGCAGAACAGGAGATCATGCCTGAAATCCATTTGAAAAAATCAGTCTTTGGTAAAAACATAGAACAACCCAGCGGACATGAAAATACCTTCCGATGCGGCGCCGGAACAAGACTGTCAAAAGACAAAACCAAAGTCTTTGCAGGCAAAACGGGCTTTCCCTCATTTTCAATTGAGCGCAAACTGTTCATCCACCCTGCGATAACTGTTTTAGAAGATGCTGATCTCAAGTATGGCGCCCTTGAAAAATATGCCAGTTTAAACATATCCGGAACACTCACCGGAGCCTACCCTGTAACTGCCGGCAATGTCCTGGCCCGGGAAATAAGAGGGGCAACCATTCATGCCATTGGGAATGTGACCGCCCAAATCGGAATCAACGAATCCGTTATTAACGCCCAGGGCGACATCCATGCCAGGTATCTTCACAGTTCAACTGTTTATGCATTTGGAAACATCTATGTTGAAAATGAAATTATTGACTCAAAAATTTTTTGCAGCGGAAAAATTGAATCCCCAAAGTGCCGTATCATTTCTTCTGACCTGTATGGTAAAAAAGGGGTTACCCTGTCTGGTGCCGGGAACAACCGGACTCGGCCCTGTGTTATTTGTTCAGGAACTGAACATCATATTCTTGAAATCATACAAACGCTCAATCAGCAGACTCAAACGATTCGTCAACAGCTTGATGATTTAATTGAGCAAAAGAATGCGCAAAAACATTTTGCAAACAAGACCTTTCAAAAAATGATTGAGTTAAAACTGTTTCATGACCGGGCCAAAAAGAAAAAAGAATTGCTTTCAGAAGAATTTAAAACAAAAAGAGATTCGTATAAAAAAGAAAAATTAAAAAATATTGCAACCCTGGTTAACAATTTTCAAAACAGAATGACCACATCTGTCTCTTTGCTTAAGGAACTCAATAAAAATAAAAAAGACCATGAAATTAAAAAAGAAAACATTGAAAAAAAAATCGTTGAACTGGAACCTCAAATTCATCAAGAACTTTGTGAACTTAAAATTGATCTTCTCGCTTTTTTAGAGTGGGCAAGAAAAAAAGAAAATGTCGTGCAAATAAAAATAAACAACACGGCTCATTCCGGAACAATTTTCAAAGGAATTTTTTCTTCCATGGAAATAAAAAAAGATCTGAATTGTTTTTCAATTTTTGAAAAACAGTTATCAGATAATGGTTTTGAACTTTTTATTCAAAACCATTGATTTGAAAAAACTGCCTGCTGATCCATTCTTTCATGCTTTGTTGTACCCGCCAGGCTATAGCCGTTTTTACCTTATCTAATGTCACCTGCCATTTTGTTCCATATTTTAACGTCCTGTTTTAACCCATATGGTTTCAAACTAAAAAAACCACTTATTTCAATACATTGGTAAAATCATTGAAAAAGATCAACCTTATGGATATACTGTCTTTCATGCGATTGAGAATCATCATATTGATCCTGGCGTTGTTTTCTTTTCTCTCCGTATCCACGGGCGGGCTTTTATACTATTATTCTTTTAGAAATGCTGCTTTTCAAAAGAATGAGGCTGAATCTGACTCACGATTACAACTATTGTCTGACCAGCTGTCTTTTAATTTGTCTGAACATATAAAACCTGTTAAAACATTGTCCGGGATTAAAGAAATACAGGTCGCGTTAACACAAACCAATCTGAACTCTCTTTTTCAGGCCAATAAAATACTGGACCACTTTCAGTCCTCACTGGATGTTGAAGTCTGTTATTTAATGGATAAAGATGCGCTTACCATCTGCTCCAGCAATCGAAACACAGAAGAGAGCTTTGTGGGAAAAAACTTTAATTTCAGACCTTATTATAACGAAGCGCTCCAGGGAAAACCGTCAACATACCTGGCACTTGGAACCACATCCCATAAAAGAGGGGTTTACCATTCCTATCCGGTTTACGATGATCCGCAACAGAATGTAATCGGTGTGGTGGTCATCAAGGCATCGGTTGAGTCTGTGGAAACCAAACTTTTTTCAAAAACCAGAGATATCCTGCTTTTTATCGATCCTGACGGGGTGATTTTTATATCAAATCAGCCCTCCTTGCGGTTTAACCTGCTCTGGAAACAGGATGAAGAAAAACTCAATACCCTTCTGGATTCAAAACAATTTGGAAACGGGCCATGGGAATGGACCGGATTTTCCAAAGCAATGAATAACCATGTTGTGGATCAGAACAATACCCGATATCTGTTTTCCAGCCGGTCTGTCTTCAATTATCCCGGATGGCAGATCGTGAGTTTAAGAAACTATGATGCTCTGGCTCAGCAGGTGTCAGAACCCTTTGTCCGGATCATGGGTCCGGTGGTTCTCTCCATCTTAATTCTGGCTGGAACCTTGATACTGATCCTTTATCAACTGGGTATCCGGGAAATCAAAGGCCGGAAAAAAGCTGAAAACGCTTTGCGGTTAAGTGAAGAACGATACCGCCATATTTATCATAAAACACCGGTAATGCTTCACTCCATTGATGTTGAAGGCCGAATTATCAGGGTCTCTGATCATTGGCTGGAAATGATGGGGTATAATCGAGACGAGGTGATCGGTAAAGATTTGGTGGATTTTTTTACACCTCATTCCAAACGATATGCATTAAATATAATTTTCCCCCGATTTTTCAAAACCGGTTTCAGCAAAGATATCCCCTACACCTATATTAAAAAAAACGGCGACACAATCGATATCATGCTCTCCTGCTATGGTGAACGGGATGAGGCTGGTAATATTAAACGATCTTTGGCCGTGAGTGTGGATGTAACAGAAAGAAACCGGGTACAAAAAGATCTACAGGAAGCCAAGGAAAAACTGTCTCAATACTCACAGGACCTGGAGCTTCAAGTCCAAAAACGGACAGCCCAGTTGGAACAGGCCCAGGAAAATTTAAAAAAACTGTCTAAAAATATTATTGCCTCCCAGGAAAGGGAAAAAGCACTGGTGGCAAGAGAGCTGCATGATCATTTGGGCCAGGTTCTCACGGCTTTGCGGATTGATGCGGTGTGGATAGAAAAATTATTGGTCACTGTCAACGATGATGCCGGCAGCAGGGCCCATAAAATGTGCTGTTTGATCGATAGCACCATTGAGGATGTCAGAGACATGGCCTATCGCTTAAGACCTCGCGTTCTGGATGATTTGGGCCTTGCCGATGCTTTGGAATCGCTGTTATCAGATTTTGAACGCCGATCCAATGTTTCATGCGTTTTTCAGCGCAGCCCCATACCCGTTATCGACGACACCGTATCAACCGCACTTTACCGCATTGGCCAGGAAGCAGTGACCAATTCCCTTCGCCACTCCAATGCCGCCACCATCACCGTGACCCTGGAAAGTGATGCTGAAGGAATTGTCTTAACCATAAAGGATGATGGCTCAGGCTTTGATGCCAAAAAAAGCAAAGAAATGGACGGGTTCGGTATTGAGGGCATGAAAGAAAGAGCGAGTCTCGTAGGCGGGCGGCTGGATATTTTTTCCAGCCCTGACAAAGGGTCCACTGTTTGTTGTAAAATAAAAGTAAAAGGATAGCAGCTTATGATTAAAGTACTTCTTGCAGATGACCACAGTATTGTCAGGGAAGGGTTGAGAAAAGTCCTTGAGGACAGCAATGAAATTGAAGTGATAGCAGAAGCCGCTGATGGTGAGAGCGCTCTGGATCAGATTTTGAGTAAAAAACCAGATGTCGCTATTGTTGATATCTCCATGCCGGGAATGGATGGCCTGGAAGTTGTGGCCCGGCTAAACGATTACTGCTCTGATGTACCGGTCCTGATTTTAACCATGCATGACGAGGAGCAATATGTCATCCGGGCCATTGAGGCCGGAGCCATGGGATATGTAACCAAACAGAGCGCACCTGAACAATTGGTGGCAGCAGTGAAAAAAATCTATGGCGGCGGAAGATACTTAACGGAAAAAGCAAGTGATGCCCTTGCATTAAAAGTGATCCGGGGAAACAAACAACAAACCCTTACCGAATCCTTGTCCATGAGGGAACTCCAGGTTTTGCGAAAACTGGCCATGGGGTCCACAAACAAAGAGATTGCCACATCCTACAACATCAGCGTTAAAACTGTGGATACCTATCGGGCCAGGATTTTAAAAAAACTGAGCCTGAGAAACAATGCTGAATTGTCCAGGTATGCGATTCGAAATAAACTGGTGGAATTGTGAGCGGCTTGACTTAACCTAAAACAAATAAATCCCCAATCCGGCTTGCCTTTTAACTCGTCTTCTTCGTTGCGCCAAATTCGTTGCACCAAAGATCACATCTTTCAAAAACAGAGCGCCCCTGGCAAACTCAGTCTGCCAGGGGCGATATCTATGTTTATGTTTTATACTTTTGTACCTTATTCAGTTACTTCTTCTTTATTGAACATCTTTTTAAGCGTATCGACCCAGATCAGGCTCAGGAACCAGGAATATGCCCAGGTTACAAGGGCTATGCCTACAAACCACACGGTAATACTCAAGCGGGTTCCCACAAGAGAAAATTCCGGAACATAGGCAAAAAGAACAGGTCCCAGGTACAAAAACTTGGCAAACTTGAACGATGTGAACGCTGTTTTCCACATATTGGCTTTTGCAATGGTGGCCCCTGCAAAGGCGGCAATGCACACCGGCGGTGTGATATTGGAATCCTGGGACAACCAGTAAACGATCATATGGGCGGCGATCTCGTTCACACCCAGATGGGTTAAGGCCGGAACCGCAACAACCGCTGTGATCAGATAGGCAGCAGTAACCGGAACACCCATACCCAGAACCAGGGATGCAAGTGCGACCAGAAAGAGAGTCGCAATCAATGATCCGCCCGCCATTTCAATCATGATATCAGCAAAGGTCAGTACCAGACCGGAAAAGGTCAAAACACCAATGATAATACCGATAACACCCACCGTGGCCCCGATGTTCAGACTGTTTACAGTCCCTTCCCTGGATGCAATCAAAAAGCGATTCAAGCCTGCATTGAGAACGTTTCGCTGGTCTTTTTTAACAAGAAAATATCTGATCACACAAGCAGCCAGACCTAGATAGACCATGTGAATTTCAGAAAAAATCTTTAAGAAACCTGATGCCGTTTCTGGGCCCATTATTGAGCTCACCAGATGGGAAAGTATCTGGGCACCCACCACCAGAATCATGATCACGGGCATGGTATAGTCAATGTGGGTATCTTTTTTTTTATAACTGACGACTATACAGGCTGCCATTCCGAGTATGGCTGCATATCCCGGAGAAAATCCGTAAAGCATGAATATGGTGATAATAGCCAGTGGCAGAATATAAAACCATTCAGTCTTGAAAATATACCAGGCTGAATGTTCAGATCTTTCTCCCACAATATTGTGTTTTTTGGCTTCATAGTGCACCATGCAGAATACCGAAAAAAAGTACATCAGGGCTGGAAATACAGACACAAGCATGATCCTGGAATAGGGCACGCCTGTCAGTTCTGCCATGATAAATCCACCGGCACCCATGATCGGGGGCATAAACATTCCACCAATGGAAGCAGCCGGCTCTATTCCCCCGGCGACGTGGGGTTTAAAGCCTGCTTTTTTCATCATTGGAATGGTAAACATACCGGTGGAAACTGTGTTTGCAATGGCTGATCCTGAAATCGAGCCAAATAATCCTGATGCAATAACGGAAACTTTTCCAGGCCCGCCGATTTTATGACCCACCGCAGCAAGGGGCCAGTCAATAAAAAAGCTCTGGGCACCGCATTTTTCCAGAAATGCACCAAAAAGAACAAACAAAATCACATAGGTGGCCAGAACATTGGCCATAATTCCAAAAACCCCGTCGCTCTTATAGAATATGCTGTTGCACAATTCTGTAAACGGTGCTCCTGCATGGGACACTATATCCGGTGCCAGGTATCCGTAAACACCGTAAAGCAATGCGATTACACCCATGAAAACAAAAACGTTTCCAACCACCCGGCGGGCCAGTTCGATACCGATCAGCACACCGATAATGGCAAAAATCGTATCCGTGGGTGTTTCAGCGCCTGTCCGGTAATTAATGGCTTCAAACATTGCCATCCAGTAGCCCACTGAAACAATGGAAAGAACAATAAGGGTATAATCCACAATCCTCATGATCACTGACTTGGATTTATACAACAGGAAGACAAGGATATAGGTTATGATGACATAAATACCTCTGTGGTACTGGGTTGCCATGGGCTGTATAACCGCAGCATAAGAGTAGAAAAGGACCAGAAACACCGACAGCACATCAAACACAATCCGCTCAGCTTTATTTAATTTTTCAAACACGATTTGCCTTCCTATTTGCAGATTAATAAAAACTTGCCAGCTGTTTTTTTAATGGATACGGGCTCTTGGATTCAAAAACCCGTATCTGTATCACGTATCAATTTATATCTTGCCTGTCTACTATAAAACGCCTGTTTCTTTCCAGAATTTTTCAGCACCCGGATGGAACGGGGTTACAATACCCATTGGGCCGGTTTTAATAGACATGCCTTTGAAATTTTTATTCTGTGCTGCCATGTGTTTAATTCCATCTTCTGTATAGATTTTTGACAGAATGTCATAAACAATGTCCGCAGACAGATCTTTATTGGCGGTCCAGATGGCAGAATCCTGAAATGATTTGATTTCAGTATCAACGCCTTTATAGGTACCGGCCGGCAATGAATAAACTGCAAAATAAGGAAATTCTTTATACAGTCCTGATGCTTCAGCATCGGCATTCAGATCGATCATGGCAATGTCATTGGTCTGGGCAGCCATGATAACCGCTCCACTGGGGGCAGCCGTAAACAGCCAGAATGCGTCTAACTGGTTGTTGCCAAATGCCTGGGCTGCATCATTGTAACCCATTGCATTTCTTTCAATTTTATCCCATACACCCATGTGCCTGAAAAACAGTTCGCAGTTGGCAAAGGCACCTGAACCGGCATTTCCAACACCTACTTTTTTACCAGCCAGATCTTTTGTGCTTTTGATTCCGGAATCTTTTTTAACAACCAGCTGTGCAGGAGCACCATACAGCCATGCAACCGCCATGATATTATCGTATTTGGTTGTATCTCCCGGCATTTTACCATTCCGCGCTTTCCAGACGCTGCCTGAATAACTGATCGACAACTGAACCTTGTTGGAATTTAATTTTCTAAGATTTTCAGTATCACCTGCAGAAGACTGTGCCTGAACTTTATAGCCTGCAGCATCTTTGATCGGGCCATATACCTGGACAGCGTTGGCAACCACCTGGAATGTCCCACCGGCTGGTCCGCCACCAAATACGACTCGTTCCTTAGCAAATGACGACTGGCAGAATGCCATGGCCACAACAGCGATAAAACTCACGATTAATAATTGTCTTGCTTTCATACGATCCTCCTGTTTGTTGGTTGTTATGTAAAACATAAAAATCCACTTTTACTGGATTTAGCTTACTGAAGTTACGACAGAGTATCAATTGGAAGATTTCTGATTGTGGTGTAGGAAATTTTCTTACACAAAACAGCTGGTTGTTAATGTTAAGATACAGAAATATTTGATAATAGCAGTTGAACAAAAGTGCAAAAAACCTTTTTATCCAACATCGGAACAAGAGCAACCGACATGAATGGTTTTCGCTTACATATCCATGATCTGATCCACAGAGAAAAGAATCTGGGAAAATCGCTGGCCCTGTTTGGAGGATTGTTTATAATATTTCAAAGATCGGTTTACGATCGATAAAACCTGATCATGGGTCTGAAGACCCGGAACTTCCATGGCCAGCCGGGGATGACGGCCTAACCGTCCGCCCAGCAGAACCCGAAATCCGGTTTGTTTTATTTCAAGCGTTCCTGTGGGGCACAGGCGCATACATTTACCACAGGCCAGACACTGTTTAAAATCAATAACCGGAAACTCTCTTGTTTCATCAAGAACGATAGCATCTTCTGCACACCCCTCCACACAAGCATTGCAAAGCGAGCATGGCGCACTGGAAACCCCTGGCAATGCTGCGCCAATAATACCGATATCTGCAATCTGAGGACGAGAACAGGCATTGGGGCAGTCTGAAACCACAACCCTGAATTCATGATGAAATTTTAAGTCCCCATTGACATTTTCCTTTAAAAAAGACAGAAGGTCGGCCTGGCAAAGGATTTTTTCTATGCCTGCCACCAGTTGGGCGCTGTCCTGGGCTGCATTCGGACACCCGCTTCCACCAAAGCAGGCCGAAACCTCATATCCTATAATTTCTTTTTCCATGCCGCCCTTGGAAAGAAATTTCTTTTTCAGCTCATTAACATCTGACAGATCAACACAATGCTTGCCTTTTTGTTCGACAAAGGCTTCCACTTTACTTTTAACCTTTTTTCTGACAAAAAAAGGAACTTTTTGCAGTGCCTGGTCTGCGTCATCAGACCATTTCATCGAATAATTTCCCCTTGGGAGCTTACCACCACTTCTTTGAACGGGATATCAATGGCTGCTTTTTCAAGGGCTTTTTTTATAATCATGTGCATTGCTGAACAGCATGGCACTTCCATAATAACACTGGTAATGCTTTTAATTCCTGATACAGCAAAAACCTGGGCAAGCTTTTCAACATAGGCCGGGGCATCATCAAACTTGGGACATCCGATCATCACTGCTTTTCCCTTGAGAAAATCCCTGTGAAAATGAGGATATGCCACAGGCACGCAATCAGCTGCAATCAACAGGTCTGCATTTTTTAAAAACGGCGCGCCAGGCGGTACCAGTTTGATCTGAACCGGCCAATGGCCCAGGGCGGATTCACCTGCCGCTCCTTTTAACACCGGTTTATTGGCACAGCCGCAGGGATCTGCCGCACCTGCAGCGGGAAATACCTTCATGGCGGCTGACGGACAACCGCAGGCTGCGGCCGGGGCTTTGTGTTTTTCTTTGGCTTGTTTTTCGAGCAGCGCTTCAACTGCTGCTTCATCAAAATCATCAGCTTCCCGCTCAACAATTTTTAAAGCATCTTCAGGACAATCGCCAATGCAGGCCCCAAGTCCGTCACAATATTTATCAGCAATGACTTTGGCCTTGCCGTCAATGATTTGAATGGCACCTTCTGCACAGGCCAGCACACAATTCCCACAGCCATTGCACCGTTCTTCGTCAATCTGGATTATTTTTCGCATTATTTTCATGAGGACTCTCCTTGCTTAAACTTTTTTATATTCAATGCCTTAAGGCATATATCATTCATCTTTATGGACTGTTGTCTTATACTATGGTTTTGTTATACAAGTATCTGTTTTGCCAGTTCTTTTCCAGCTGTGGTTAAAAAAATCCGGTCCAGCTTGGCTGAAAATTCATCTGCCTGAACTTCTTGTTTTCGCTCACACACGGACATGCAGGCAAGCATATCTGCATCATACACAATTTTTTGATCCAGACTGTCAGTGTCATCCGGCCGGTGGTGATGACCCACAATCGCAACGATTTCTTTGATTAATTCTTCTTTTGCCCCTAATTTTTCCATCAGCTCTTTTGCCACTTCAGGGCTTTGCTGTCCAACAATTTCAGGTGCATCAGACTGATGGTGTTCAAGGGCATTTTTAACGCCGATATTATATAAATACGCTGCACATAAAACCACGGGCAGGTTGGCTTTTTCTTTTTTTCCGATTTTTTCTGCAAATCCTGCCACTTTGGCAGCATGTCCGATCCGTTTAAAATCAGTTCCCATATAGCGTTTCATGGCAACTGCCACCCGATCCTTAAACAAATCATCTCTTTGGGCCACAAACTCTTCAGGCAACGTTCCCAGACACTGCTCGGCAAATTTGCAATAAGAGGCGCAGCCAAAATCCATCTTTGGATTCACAATCTTTTTTTTGCAGTTCTGGCATCTTCTGGTGGCATCATCTTTGAAAAACTCCATGGGATGATTGCATTCCGGGCATGTGGTCTCAAAGATGGCATCTTCACTCCAGTATTGGGTATCCTGTCCAGGGCATTTCATTATAAGCCTCCTTGTAACCGTTAAGGGTTCACTCAAAAATAAATTACCAATTTTGGGAGTCGAGTCGCCTGGCCTGCAAGGCGTGGAAATGCAGGCATATCGGGAATATGCCGAATTTACACAACGCAGCAGGGCAGGATGAATCGGCTTTCAAAATGTAAATTTATTTTTGAATGGGCCCTAAGGGTTGATGTCCGGCGCAAGAACACTTCATGCGCCGGACTATTTGTTTTTATTTTCCTGCCATCATGGCTGCTATGTCTGTATCAGCATCTGTAATGGATTTAATATCAAAGTTTTTCACCAGTACATCCAGAACGGCCGGCGAAACAAAAGCGGGTAAAGATGGCCCTAAGCGGATGCCTTTAACGCCAAGAAAAAGCAGGGCCAGAAGAACGGCAACCGCTTTCTGCTCATACCAGCCGATATCAAAGGAGATGGGCAGGTCATTGATGTCATCCAGCCCAAACACTTCTTTAAGTTTGAGTGCAATCACAGCAAGAGAGTAACAGTCATTACACTGTCCTGCATCCAGAACCCTTGGAATTCCACCGATATCGCCCAGATTCAATTTGTTATACCGGTATTTGGCACATCCGGCTGTCAGAATGATGGCATCTTTGGGCAATTTTTCAGCCACTTGTGTAAAATACGCTCTGCCTTTTTGACGACCGTCACACCCGGCCATAACAACAAAGCGTTTGATGGCACCGGATTTTACCGCATCAACCACCTTGTCAGCCAGGGCAAGAACCTGGTTATGGGCAAATCCGCCCACAATTTTACCGGTCTCAAGTTCAACCGGCGCTTTACAGGTTTTGGCAAGACTTATGATTTTTGAAAAATCTTTGGAACCGCCTCTTTCTCTGTCTGCAATATGGGCTGCTCCGGGATAGCCTGCCACACCTGTGGTAAACAAACGCTCTGCATAGGTGCATTTGCTCTTAATGGGAATAACGCAATTGGTGGTCATGAGAATCGGGCCGTTAAAGGCTTCAAAGTCTTCATTCTGGTGCCACCAGGAACCGCCGTAATTTCCCTTGAGGTGTGCATATTTTTTAAATGCCGGGTAATAATTGGCCGGCAGCATTTCACCATGGGTGTAAACATCCACGCCCGTTCCGTCAGTCTGAGTTAAAAGCTCTTCCATATCTTTAAGATCATGACCGGAGATCAATATTCCAGGATTGGTTCCCACGCCGATATTTACCTCAGACAGTTCCGGATTGCCATAGGCACCGGTATTGGCTCCATCAAGGGTTGCCATGGTGGTCACGGCAACTTCACCACATTTGAGAACCAGGCCCACCATTTGATCAACAGAAAGATCTTTGGTGGTAGAGGCAAGGGCCTCATACACAAAATTAAAAATATCGTCATTGGTTGCACCCAGAACAGCAGCATGGTCTGCATAAGCTGCAACCCCTTTAAGGCCGATAATCAAAAGTTCGCGAAGGGATCTGACATCTTCGTTTACCGTGGCCAGAATACCCACGCCTTCGGCCGTTGTTTTAAAAGTGCTCACATCATTGGAATACCATGTTGCACAGGCAGGAAGATCTGATCCGATTTTCCCTTTTACCGTATCATACAGGTCTTTTTTTACCTTTTGTGCTTTTTGAATCCAGTCAACAATGCTGGCTTCATCAAAATTGGCATTGGTAATGGTGGTAAAAAGCGCCTGGCAGACAAACAATCCCACATCCTGGGAAATGGTTTCTCCGGCTGCCTGGGCACGGCTGGCAATCACACCGATGCCCTTAAGGTTATCGATCAAAAGGTCCTGAAGATTGGCTGTATCATTTTCTTTACCACAAACACCTTTGATGGTGCATCCTTGATTTTTTGCTGTTTCCTGACATTGAAAGCAAAACATGAGTTTTTCTCCTTATCTAATAGTTAACAAACAATTGGATTTTATTTTCTAATCTTTACTTCTGGCCCTAAACTTAATATAAAAAAGCAGATCAATCCTTGACATGGATCAAGTAATTAAATCTTTTTTAGGTTTTTTTGAAAAATTGATCTTTTTTATATAACGGCCATGGACCGCCCTGGTATTTTACCCTGGCCGGCCAGCAACAAAACATGAAAGAATTAAGTGAGCTGATCTGTTCTTTCATATAAAATGATAGTTGAATAATAATGGAGAAGTATACGAAATTAAAAAACTAAAGACAATCCCTCTTTTTTCCGGCCTGCCGGATGAACATCTGGAAAAAATAGACCAGATCGCCTCAACCCTGATATTTAACAGCGGCGAGATGATTTTTCATGAAGGCGATAAGGGCGACGGTTTTTACATGGTTGAAAAGGGTCAGATAAAAGTATTTAAACTCTCCTTTGACGGCAAGGAACAAATCCTTCATATCTATGGCCCCGGCCATCTGTTCGGAGAGGTCCCGGCCTTTGCCGGCAAAAACTTTCCTGCTTCATCCATGGCCCTGGAAAAAACCCATATCATTTTTCTGCCAAGGGAAAAATTTGTATCCCTTATTGCCCAGGTCCCGGGATTGAGCATGAATCTTCTGGCAGATCTGTCCATGAGGCTTCGCGACTTTACCATTCAGATTGAAAACCTGAGCTTAAAAGAGGTTCCGGCAAGGTTGGCTGCCTATATTATCACCCTTTCCAGAGAGCAGCAAAATGTAAAACAGGTCACCCTGCCCATTTCAAAAGCCCAGTTGTCCAACCTCATTGGCACCACACCGGAAACGGTTTCCAGAATGTTCAAAAAAATGACAGATGCCTTGTTGATTGAAGTGAAGGCCAAAACTATTCTTATCCAGAATCTTGACGGCCTGCATGATCTGTCTGAATCCGGGAGTCTTGCCTGAACAAGCCGCATGATGGCATAAGAGCGAGGTGACATGAGCTTTTTTTTTATCTTCAGTTCAACTCTATCCATACTTTATGCCTATACCGGTTTCAGGCTCATCCCCTCTCTTTGTTCGGGTAAAAAAAAGGCAGGGGCCTGGATCGTCCTGATCCTCTTGTATGTCTGCCTGATTCTTGCCTTTTTCTTTCGGACCGCCCTGCGTTTCCCGGATCTGGTCAGCCTTCTTGCCTGGACAGGATATTCAGGGCTTGGCCTGATCAGCTATCTGTTCTGCCTGACACTGGGCCGGGATTTATTGATTATCCCCTGCGTGACCTTTTTAAGGATCAAGCGGTTTTTTTTTGCACAAAACAAACAGATGCAGCCAAGCCCGGAGCGACGGCAATTTTTATACCATGCCTCCAGCGCTGCCATTGCACTCATGGGCGGAGCACTCGCAGGAGCAGGAACGTTTCTTGCCTTAAAAAAGCCAACCATAGTTCGTATCAATATCCCTTTGAAAAAAGAGCATCATCTTTTAAAAGGGCTTACCCTGGTTCAATTTACCGACCTTCATATCGGCCCAACCATTGGGTATCACTATGTTGAACAGGTTTGTGACACCATAAAAAATCTGAAAGCTGACATCATTGTGTTTACCGGAGATCTGGCAGATGGTTCTCCCCAGACATTGATTCATGAACTTTCACCGCTTCTGGCACTCCAGGCTCCTTTGGGCAAATATTTTGTCACCGGTAACCATGAATATTATTCCGGTGCAGAACGCTGGATCCATCAGGCAAAGATTTCAGGGTTTGAACCGCTGCTCAATGAACACCGAACAATCAACTATCATAACGGCCTTTTAACTCTTGCCGGTGTTACCGATATCCAATCACACCGATTTTTCCCCTATCATCGATCAAGTCCTGCTGCCGCCATTGAGAATGCGCCCCAAGACAGCTATAAACTGCTGCTGGCCCATCACCCCACAAGCATTTACCAGGCAGCATCAAGTGGATTTGACCTTCAACTTTCCGGTCACACCCACGGGGGACAGTATTTCCCGTTTGAATATGCTGTTGGCCTGCAGCATCCGTTTATAAAAGGCATGTATCAATATGAAAAGACACAGATTTATGTCAACCAGGGAACCGGATACTGGGGCCCGCCGCTAAGACTGGGCACTTTTCCTGAAATCACGCTGTTCACATTTATTTAATGGATTTATAGCCCCTGTTTTGGTATAACGGCCACGGGTCGCCTTGGTATTTTATCCTGGCCTGCCCACAACAAATCATGAAAGAATTCATAAGCCTAACAAGTTCTTTCATATAAAAAAGGCCAAAGTTGTTGATGTTTCAATATGTTAACTAGGGTGCACAAAGATCAGACCCTGATGTTTAACCGGACAGGTCAGGAAAAACAAAATGAAAATTTATTCATATCCGTCAGATAATGCGGAAAAAAAAGTCAAACAGACCATTGAAAGAGGATTGGGCTTTTCCAAAAAAGACCTTGAAACCGTTGAAGCCATTCTTGAAGATGTGAAAACACGGGGCGATGCCGCCCTGGTTGACTATACCCAAAAGTTTGACTCACCAAACGTCACCATTGATTCACTCAAGGTGACCCAGCAAGAATTTGATGCTGCCTTGAAAAAAGTGGATGCAGCTTTTCTTAAAACCTTGGATCGGTCCGCCAGCCAGCTTGAATATTATCATTCCAAACAGACCCAGAACTCCTGGATTGATACCCCCAGAAACGGGGTTATGGTCGGGCAGATGGTCAGGCCCGTGGGTGCTGCAGGTGTATATGCCCCAGGCGCCAAAGGCGGAAAAACCCCCCTGGTATCATCGGTTCTCATGGGCGGCATTCCTGCCAGAGTGGCGGGTGTCAAAAATGTATGCCTGATGACACCTCCCATGGAAAACGGACAGATCAATCCCTATATCCTGGCTGCTGCCCAAAAAGCGGGAATCACCTCCGTGTTCAAGGCAGGTAGTGCCTGGGCCATTGCAGCGCTTGCCTATGGCACCACAACCATTCCAAAAGTAGATGTCATTGTGGGTCCGGGAAATATCTATGTTACCCTGGCCAAAAAAATAGTTGCCGGAACCGTTGGTATTGATATGATTGCAGGTCCCAGTGAAATCCTGATCATTGCCGATAAACATGCCAACCCGGATTTTATCGCTGCCGACCTTCTGTCCCAGGCTGAGCATGATATCATGGCCTCTTCCATTCTGGTTACAGACTCTGAAGATCTGGCCAAAAAAACCATGAGCGCCCTTGAAAACCAGGTCGAAAAACTGGCCCGGAAAGATATTGCCCGGCAGTCCATTGACCGGTTCGGTGCCATCATGGTGGTCCCGGATATTGAAACCGGGATTGAACTATCCAACCGCCTGGCACCGGAGCACCTTGAGCTTATTGTTGACAGCCCGTTTGATTATATTGACCAGATACAAAATGCAGGCGCCCTGTTTTTAGGGGCTTACACGCCCGAACCCATGGGTGATTATATTGCCGGCCCCAACCATGTCCTGCCCACTGCCGGAACAGCACGGTTTTCTTCTGCTTTAAGCGTTGATAACTTTATTAAAAAAACCAGCCTGATCCACTATTCAAAAGCAGCGTTTCAACGAGAAGCCGATGATGTGATCCGCCTGGCGGAAACTGAAGGGCTGGGTGCCCATGCCAATTGTGTAAAAATCAGAAAGTAATGCCAGCCTTTTAAAAACCTCAAGCTGATTTTAATTATTGACTAAGACGCTGATTTTAAACTATAAAAGGGGTTTGGTTTAAATTTGGCGTTAACTTGTAGTTGTAAAGAAAAAAACATGCAGACCATACGAGGGTTCAGAGACATACTGCCGGAGCAGACAAGGCTTTGGCAAAAAATAGAGCAGGAAGCCATTGCGCTGTTCACAGCCTTTGGGTTTAAAGAAATCCGGGTTCCGATTATTGAAAAGACCACGCTTTTTGCCAGAAGTATTGGCGAGGCCACCGATATTGTGGAAAAAGAGATGTATACCTTTGCGGACAGAAAGGGAGATAAACTGACCCTGAGGCCGGAAGCAACAGCATCCATTGTCCGGTCTTATATCCAGCACAAGATGTATACCACAGACCCGATCAGAAAATTTTTCACCATCGGCCCCATGTTCCGGCGGGAACGGCCCCAGAAAGGCCGGTACCGGCAGTTCTACCAGATTGATGTGGAGGTCTTTGGCGTGGCCTCGGCTTATATGGACAGCCAGCTGATCTTTTTGCTCAATGAATTGTTCAAGCGACTGGGTCTGACCGATCTTTTTGCCCATATTAATTCCCTGGGCTGTCCAAAATGCCGGCCCGCTTTTCAAGAGGCTCTGCTGACACTGCTTGAGTCCAGAAAAGATCAATTGTGTGAAAACTGCAAAAGACGGATGAACAAAAACCCGCTCAGAATTTTAGACTGTAAAATCCCTGAATGCAAACAGGCGCTGATCGATGCACCATCAACCCTGGATCATTTGTGCCAGGATTGCACAGATCATTTTGACACGGTTCAATCCACCCTGAAAAAACAGGGGGTTGCGTTTAAGGTGGATAAATCCCTGGTCCGGGGCCTGGATTATTATACCCGCACAGCCTGGGAGATCCAGACCACAAGCCTGGGTGCCCAGAGCGCTGTGGCCGGAGGTGGCCGATATGACGGCCTTGTCAAAGAATTGGGCGGACCGGATACGCCGGGTATTGGCTTTGCCATTGGATTTGACCGTCTGGCTGAGATCATGGAACAACTGGAAGAAAAAACACAGGCCGATGATATTGACCTGTTTGTCATTGCCCTGGGCGACCCTGCTCTGGAAAAAGCCTATCACTGGTCCACCCGGCTGAACCAGGCAGGCATTCGAACGGAAATGGATTTTCAGGGAAAAAGTTTAAAAGCCCTTATGAAACGGGCCAATAAATTAAATGCCCCCCATGTCCTGATTGTTGGTGAAAATGAACTGTCTGACAATGCCGTTATTTTAAGAGACATGAACACCAAAGAACAGGTGACATTTTCGGTGGACACCCTGGTGTCCGACCTGATTGCCCATATGGACAGGGTGAAATCTTAACATTAAACCAAAAACTTTTTGAATAGACGATAAAACATAATATAGAGGAAAATTTACGTGACTGATTTATTGTTAGACATGAAACGAACACATCACTGCAGCCAGTTAAGAGACACGGATATTGACAAACAGGTGGTCCTCATGGGCTGGGTCCAGAACCGACGGGACCATGGCGGCGTTATCTTTGTGGATTTAAGAGACAAGGAAGGCATTACCCAGATTGTCTTTAACCCGGAATTTGCACAAACGGTTCACACAAAAGCCCAAAACCTTCGAAGCGAGTATGTTGTCGGGATAAAAGGGACTGTTATTGCACGACCCGCTGACATGGTCAATCCCAACAGAGAAACAGGCACCATTGAGGTCATGGTGGAAGAACTCCGAATCTTTTCAAAAGCCAAAACACCGGCCTTTCAGATTGAAGACCGGATCGAAGCCTCTGAATCTGTCCGGTTGCAGTACCGGTATCTTGATTTGCGACGGTCCCAGCTTAAAAACAATATCCTGGCCAGACACAAGGCCACCATGGCCATTCGACATTACCTGGATCAAAATGGGTTTATCGACATTGAAACCCCTTTTTTGACCAAAAGCACGCCTGAAGGCGCACGGGATTATCTGGTCCCCTCCAGAGTCAACCCGGGTGAATTTTATGCCCTGCCCCAGTCACCCCAGCTGTTCAAACAATTGTTGATGATTTCAGGATTTGACCGGTATTACCAGATCGTCCGGTGTTTCAGGGATGAAGACTTAAGGGCCGACCGTCAGCCCGAATTTACCCAGATCGATATGGAGCTTTCCTTTGTCAACGAAGATCAGGTCATGGACATGGCCGAAGGCATGATCCGGGCTATTTTCAAAAAAGTGCTGAATATGGATCTGCCGGACATTTTCCCCAGAATAACCTATGAGCAAGCCATTTCACGATTCGGCATTGACCGGCCTGACCTGCGCTTTGGCCTGGAGCTGTGCAATGTGTCTGATCTTGTTAAAGACACAGGTTTTCAGGTCTTTTCAAGTGTGGTTAAAAATGGCGGTCTGGTTAAAGCCATCAATGCAAAAGGGTGTGCAACCTTTTCCCGAAAGCAGATCGATGAACTGACCGAGTTTGCAGCGGTTTACAGAGCCAAGGGCCTTGCCTGGATTAAAATAAAAGAAGATGCCACCTGGCAGTCACCCATTGCCAAATTTTTCACAGATGATGAACAGGCCGCATTAAAAACAGCTTTGGATATGGAACCGGGTGATCTTGTTTTCTTTGTGGCTGACCAGCCCAGAATCACCAATGAAGCATTGGGACAGTTGAGAAATGAACTGGCCCGGCGCCTTGAACTGATCAATAATGAGGTCTATAACTTTATCTGGGTCACCCATTTTCCGTTAATGGAATATGATGACACTGAAAAACGATATCAGGCGCTTCACCACCCCTTTACCGCACCCCATGAAGAAGATCTTCAAACCCTTGACACTGATCCGGCTGCGGTCAAATCCAGGGCCTATGATCTGGTTCTTAACGGCATTGAAATTGGAGGCGGCAGTATCCGTATCCATTCCAGTGAGCTCCAGCAAAAGATATTGAACTGCCTGGGTATTGGTGCAGAGGAAGCCAATGAAAAATTTGGTTTTCTTTTAGAAGCCCTTGCCTCGGGCGCACCGCCCCACGGCGGCATTGCCTTTGGCCTGGACCGGCTGATCATGCTGTTGTGCAAGGAAGATTCCATTCGAAACGTCATTGCTTTTCCCAAGACGCAAAAAGCCACCTGCCTTTTGACCCAGGCCCCGTCCAAGGCAGCACCGGCACAACTTCAGGAGTTGAGCATCAAGGTCTCTAAAATAGAAGCATAGCTTAAAAAAAATAACGCATCAAAAAAATGGTAACCATCCTTTTGATGCGTTATAAACTTTGGAAGAAACCTTTTTACGAAGCTTTTTTCCGTTTCACTTTAAGAATCGGGGTATTAAAAACCAGGGCTGAAACATCTTTTTCTCTTTTCAATTTCAACTCAAGGGCTGCATTATCAATTTCAAAATACTTTGAAATAACTGCGACAATATCTTCTTGAAGATCTGTCAACGTGGTGTCATTCACCTCGAGCTTATCGTAAATCAAAGAGAATTGAAGCCTTTTTTTTGCTGTATCTTTACTGGCCTTCTTCTGGCTGGTAAACAGGTTGAATAATCTGCTGAACATTCAATTCTCCTTATTAATTACGCCGAAATGGTTTACCAAGTTTGCTCCACACACTGGTCTTGTGAGCGGGAACCACTATTGCTAAATCAGTTTCACCATTGAGCCGCCTGGCAATCCGCCTGAAAGCCTGACCAGCCTTTGAGTCATTCTGCAAAACAAGAGGGGTTCCGGTATTGGATGAAATCAGAACCTGCTCATCCATGGGAACCAGCCCGAGAAGATCAATGGAAAGCACTTCAAGCACATCTTCATAGCTGAGCATTTCTCCCCGTTTAACCCGTTCCGGCTCGATCCGGTTCACAACCAGTTTTGGGGTCAGCCCCCTTGAATACAGCAGTCCGATAATCCGATCCGCATCCCTGACAGCAGAAACATCCGGGGTACAGATCACAACAGCCTCATTGGCTCCCACAACTGAATTTTCAAACCCTTTTTCAATACCAGCCGGTGAATCCATGATCACATAATCAAACTCTTTTTTCAGCTCTTTGGCCACCCGCTCCACACCCGAAGTCGTGAGAACGTCTTTGTTGTCACTCTGGGAGGCCGGAATCAGGAAAAGATTTTCTATCCGCCGGTCCCGGATTGCTGCCTGACTGATTTTACACCGTCCCTGGACCACATCGACAATATTAAACACAATCCTGTTTTCAAGCCCCATAACCACATCAAGGTTTCTTAAGCCAATATCCATATCCACAATGGCCACCCGTTTGCCTTCAAGGGCAAGAGCCGCTCCAATGGACGCTGAGGCCGTTGTTTTTCCAACGCCGCCTTTGCCTGATGTAACGACAATTACTTTTCCTTCCAATTCTCACCTCTAATCTACAAAAATTTAATTTTACATTGTTTCCGGCCAGGGCATTTTCCCAAAAGGATTTGCCTTCATATAATCCTTTACAACAATAGTGCCATTTTCCACACAGGCATATTCAGGTTTGACATTGATATCTTCATCCATACCGGCTGCCACAACATCGCCGATGGCTACCTGGGTTGGTTTAAACTCAAGGGCAAAAATAATGGCGTCGATTTTTTTCGGATTTCCGGCATGAACTTTTCCAGCCAGTTTGCCCAGAATAATCACATCTCCGCCAGCGGTTATTTCTGATCCCGGATTCACATCTCCGGTAATCACAATATGTTTTCGTGCTTCAATCTTCTGACCGGATCGAACCCTTCCCCTGAGCATTAAAACATCACTTTTGTGCTGATTCCATCCTTTTTGCAGATCTCTTTGCCTGATCCGTTCAGTTGGAATGGATCTTTTTTCAGGAGGAAGGGTCACCTTTGAAACCAAAAATGTATCTATCAGATAGACTCGAAGGGTTTCTATCAAATCTTCATGGCCCCTGGCTTCTCCAACATCAATCACCACACTGGCATTAATCGCCAGGTGTTTTAATTTTTCAAAAATTTTATCAATCTCTGATTTAAGAATAGCTTCCGAGCAGGAGGGATCCAGGGTGATCCAGAAACCATCTCCCACCCCTTTTAACTTTACCGGCGCATTGCTGTCAAAATTAATCATGGTATGTCTTTATAAAATCTGTCATCCTTACATTAAATTCAAAGGACTATAGGAAAGAAAACAAAGCGTGTCAAGGGCTGAGTAATACAGACAAAAAAAGGCAGACAACCTGAAAAGGGCTTGTCTGCCAGGGGTATTGTATATAGTAATTATTCTAAAATTTCTCTGAGTTTATGAGAAAAGTCAATCACGCTATAGGGTTTTAAAATATATCCTTTGCACCCTTGCCTGAGCATCTCCTGTGCTTTGGCGTCAATGGAATATCCAGTTGAAAGAAGCACTTTAATGTCCTGATTAATCTTTTTTAACGCCATAAAAGTTTCAAGCCCGTTCATATGGGGCATGATCATATCAAGGATGACCAGATTGATTTTGTCTTTCCGTTTTTTGTAAATCGACAGGGCCTCTTTGCCTGAATCAGCCGTAATCACCGTATAACCCAACGCCTTGCAGATCTCCCGGCCAACCGTCAAAATTCTTTCTTCATCATCCACCAAAAGAATGGACTCATTTCCCAGAACCATCTTTTCATTCTCAGACGGAAGATCCTGGCTGATCGTCACCTCTTTTAAGGGCAGAATAACGGAAAATGAAGATCCTGCATTGGGAGAACTCCAGACATCAATAACCCCATTATGATTTTGTACAATCTCTCTGGCAAAGGTGAGCCCCAATCCTTTTTTTTCAGGATAACGCTCATGATCTTTGGAATAAAAAGGAATGAAGATTTTATCCAGAACCTCTTTTTCCATCCCGATTCCATTGTCAGCAACGGTTATTTTGACAAAAAAACCGGATTTTAATCCATACACATCTGCAGTTCCATTCAAAATGGCAGCCGATTCCGTGCTGACAGAAAGCCTGCCGCCCTTTGGCATTGCCAGTATCGCATTGCTGATAAGGCTGTCCAGAACCTGCTTGATCTTATCCTGGTCTGCCTCAACCATCAGGGGTTTAACATCCAGATCCACATCCAATACAATTCGTTTTCCGCGAAAATCAAGATTTTCAACTGCTTTCCGGACAATACGATTCACATCAATCGTGGTGGTATAATATTCATCCACCTTTGCAAACCCCAGCAACTGGTTGGCAATTTCTGACCCCTTGTCGATACAGCTGATGATTTCCACAATATGTCGATATAACGGATCAGAGGTGCTGACACTGTTCATCATCAGCGATGCCCGCCCTTTAATGGCTGCCAGAAGATTGTTAAAATCATGGGCAATTCCACCCGCCAATGCTTCAACAGCATCAGGTGTTTCATTTTTTATTTGAATATGTTCCATTTTATCCCGCCTTAAACCGTTTTGTATCTGATATTTTTTTTAACCAGACTCTTTATAGTATAAGATTGAGGGGATTTCAATCAGGGTAAACCCTGGTTTTTGCATAAAAAATGCACTTTTTTTTACTCTAAAGGGATCATTCCCTCTTTAATTGCAAATTTAGTCAGCCCTGCAATAGTAAAAATACCCAGTTTTTTCATAATATTGGTTCGATGACCTTCAACCGTTTTGATGCTAATATTCAATTTTTCGGCAATATCTTTTGTTTTTTCTCCTTCAGCAACCAGTTGAAGAACATGCCTTTCTTTTTTCGAGATCTCTTTAAATTGAGGCATGGCTTCAAACTCTTTGAGCCTCTCTGAGTGGGTGTCCATATACATTCTGGCAATCAATGCGCTTAGATAATACTTACCTTCATACACATCCTGAATCGCATCATATAACTCATCAATGGCAGATTCTTTAAGAACGTACCCGGATGCTCCCGATGCAAGCATCTGATCAACATGTTTTTTGTCCGAATGCATGGACAATGCAATAACCCTGGTGTCTGGAATCTGCTCCCGGATAATGGCCGTGGCATCCATGCCGTTAAGGTCAGGCATGGAAATGTCCATGATAACAACATCCGGCCTATGCTGGACTGCAAGATCAATGGCTTCGCGACCATTCTTTGCAATAGCAAGAACACTCACGCCTTTATTCTTTAAAAGACCCTTCAAGCCTTCACGAATGATGGTATGATCATCTGCTATGATTGCGCTTATTATCATATCCCTCAAAGTATTTCCCTTATTTTCCAGAACCTTATCCTGATGAGCGATGAAAATCAAATACTAATTTTATGTATGCTTGTTTATTTTTGATTTTTTCTTTGATTTTTATACGTTAAGCCTATCCAAATCACTGATAAAATAGGCACTGACGAATTCTTCTATCAATTTCATCATTCACCAGAGAATAAGTTGTTGAATCCAGGTCTGTATATTTTCTCTTAAATTCCAGTTCCATAATACCTTCTGGCAAATGGTCGATGGCCGGCATAAAACTGTCTTCGCTTTGAATTCCGCTCATTTTTAATTGAAGTGTTTGAGCCGATACTCTGGATGCCAAAGAAATCTGTGCCAACTGAACCCCAGCCTTGTCTGCAGCAAGATCTGCAAAACTGAATCCTGTGCCTTTGTCTGAATCTTCAACCTCCTTGGCAAGCCCGATAAAACTGGCAAGACTGCTGCCGGCTGAAGCAGAAAGGCCGGCTGATATTAAAAAATGTTTGGGCAGGTCGTTTCTCCCCTTAAGAACCAAAATCGCTTTTGCAGGCGGTTTTATCTTTTTTTGCAATGATTCACTGATAAAATGGACCATATTTGTTTGGTTGGCATACAGGGCCAGGGTTTGTAACAGCGCCCTGTTTTCCTGAACAGGATCGCTGGAAATAGTTGACTGCTCAAGAGCGTGTTTGAACATGGGCGCCATGACACGGGCCAGGGAGACTTTCTTTCCTGTGTAAGGCTTTAATAAATCAACCAGGGCATTATGATAAAAAATCAGCCGTTCCTGGTGATCCATGGGCAGCAGAATCGTTTTTGAACTCTCCTGGAGTTTGGCCAGAGCCTTTGGATCCCATTCATAAATGATGGTCAACAGATCCGGTTGAATCATAATCTGTTTAATAGCCTCTGAATGTTCCATCAAATTCTTATATACTTTAATGTTTAATAAATAATGATGTAATCCCTTGAGCACAGGATTAATGATTCGTCCTCCCAGAACAATCCTGCCGATCTGAAACGAAACCACTGAAACAGACGTTCCCATGCTTTTCATGTGAAGGGACACGTTTATATAGTTTCCCAAAGGGGTGGAAGGAATCACAACGGTCGCATCAACCTTAATGATATTGTCTGACAGGCTGATGTTTGAATTGATTGATCCGGTTTTCAGTCCCTGGGAAATGGCATAACTGGCCAGAAGGTTCAGATCCTGTTCATTCATCTGAAACTTCTGGGTCTGTCTTTTTTTCATATGGGCCGGCCTGCTTTTATCCACCAGCACCTTGACCCGTTTCACATTATCAAAGGAAAGGTCTTCATGTTGTGTAACCGCCGGTATTTTCTGGATACTTAAAACGATCCCTGCCACAGGAAGCACCAATATCCCCATCAACAAAATAAAGAAAAGACCTTTAATTATTGCTTTCATACCTTGCCTTTTTTATTGCCCAAATCCCTGTTTATTGATACAAACCAGATAAAAATTAATAATTTTATACTAAATCAGTTAAAAAGAACAGGGGCTGAACAAAACCCAATCTGGAGAAACAAATGGAAACCTTCCATGTTAACGGACAACTCGGGCATTCATCCATCCATGTGGGAGAAAGCATAAAAAATCTGGAAACCTATCTGCCAAAAAACCAGGTGATTATTGTTACTGATGAAAACATTAAAAAATATCATAAAACCGACTTTCCGGATGTTCCGGTCATCACCATCGGCACTGGGGAGGACATTAAAACCCTTTCCACGGTTGAAACCATATACAGAGAACTGATCCGCCATTCCTGTGACCGGTCCAGCTTTATTGTGGGTATTGGCGGGGGAATTGTCTGTGATATTACCGGCTTTGTGGCCTCCTCTTTTTTACGGGGTATTCATTTTGGATTTGTTTCAACCTCCCTTCTATCCCAGGTGGATGCCAGCGTGGGCGGGAAAAACGGGGTGAATCTGGATTCATACAAAAACATGGTGGGCGTGTTTAATCAGCCGGATTTTGTTCTGTGTGATATTGATCTGCTAAAAACCCTGCCTGCAGCAGAAATTTCAAACGGTCTGGCCGAAATTGTCAAACATGCCCTGATTAAAGATGCAAACATGCTGGATTATATTGAAACCAACAAACAAAAAGCCCTTGATCTGGATTATGCTACCATTTTCAGGCTGGTGGCTGATTCTGTAAAAATCAAATCCCAGGTGGTCCAGCAGGATGAAAAAGAAGCCGGGGAAAGACGAAAACTCAACTTCGGCCACACCATTGGCCATGCCATTGAAAAAATTGAACGGGCCGGACATGGTCGAGCCGTTTCCATGGGAATGGTTGCAGCCGCTCAATTCTCACAGGCCAGAGGATATCTTTCAAAACAAGATGTATCCAGAATCTGTGCCCTGCTCACAGA
>JBDRPM010000037.1:0-4926 GCA_043827005.1 Pseudomonadota bacterium
TGGGTTGTTTCTGTTTAATGCTGTTTTCCCAGAGATTGCCCATGTAACGATGAAGCTGGAATGGTAAATTGTTGTCAGGGGCGCTTTTGTGTTCAAACAGCAGGGCTATTTTGATCCGGGTTCCGGATAACCGGCAGTTATAAACGGTGTCGGAAAAGTTTTCCGCCAAAGCAGTATCCACATGGGATCCTTTTTCAATGGTCAGGGTGTCGAGATCCATCCCAGTCACCAATTCAGGCGCAAGGGTGTGCTGGAGAAAATCGGCGGCATTCTCCCGGATTGAAAATGTTTTTTTGAAGAAAAGGTCGTGGTGGCCCATGGTGGGTTCCTTAGCGGTCATAGCGGCATAACTGGGTCTGCTTTATTGTCGTTATTTTGAGTGTTACGTTTTTGGGTCAGCATTTGAATGATTTCAAGGGCAAAAACAGTCTTTTGCTGCTACCCTTTAAGCATTCAAACCCATATTGTTCATAAAAGCCTCTGGTATCGTCGTCGGCTGAATCAACAATCATGGCATAGATTGCTATCTGGTCGCTTACTGACAGTGTCCGCTTAATGGCATCGATCAGCAGCATTCTGGCGATACCGTTTCCCTGGGCATTTTTGCTGACGGCAAGCCTGCCGATCAGGGCAGCAGGTACAGGTGTTGGATGTCTGGGCAGCTTCCGGGCCAGATTTTCGGATAAGTCGCTCAGTCGAACAGATAGTGTACTCAAGCTGTAATAGCCCAGTATCTCTTTGGAATTGCCAGGCTGTTCCGCAACAAAAATACGACTGATGCCGCGCTTGGTATCCTGCCCGGCCTGCTTATGGATGTAATGATCCAATGTGTCCACATTGCAATGAAAGCCGACCCTGTCGTGATCCTTGTTCAGCGGGGCAATAACCAGGTTCTGGAAAGTGTCATTTGGTGGTGACACGTTGATCATATTCTTCAAAAGCGGCGGTCAATTTGGGATTAAACCGCACTGGGGCGGAAAGTGATTCAAAAAAAACCTTTGAATCATTTGCATTCAAGGTCATCATCTGATGCTCCTGGACTGTTTTTTCCGCACATTTCAAAGCACTGGTCAATATAAAATGACTGACTGTCTTGCCCTCAAAATCGGCAGCAAGCATGATGAGGTCTTGTGCGCTGTTTTTGATGCGGAGAGTGATTCTTCCGGTTTTGTTTTGTGATGCTGCATCCATGATTATCCCTTTTTTGTATTTGTGTTGACATCTTTCATGAATGTACGCCATATCGGTGCTTTTGTAAATAAGTTTTAATGGGGTCAGGCTTCGCTTATTGTCGTTATTGGGGGGTTGGGTATTGGGTTTTGAGAATTAGTTCAGATTTTTAGCAATCAGGGCATCGGGTATTTGTAAACCATGGCTTTTTGAATATTGTTCAATTAAATTGATGGCTGCATTTGTAATCGATCTGTCCAGAATCAACGTCTCAAGGCGCTTCATCCGGCTTTTTATCTTGGCCAGTTCCCGTTTATTAAACGCACCGAAATACAATTCCATCAAAGTTAAAGCGCTCAGTGAAATATTTTGAAACCCGATACGCCTGAGCGTTTCGGTTGCTGATGGATTGTTTTTGAACGCTTTGAGAAAAATATTGGTATCACAGAGTATCATTTTGTCCGACACCTCTGGCCCATGCTTTTTCCCGAATCTTCAAAAGGGAAATGTCTTTATTTTCCCACAATCCAAATAGATCTTCCAAAGATTTGGTTTTTTTCCCGGCAGGGTCATTTTTTTTATCAGTGGAAGATTGACCCGGGCACCTTGCTTTACATACCAGCTAAAATCATACCAGTCTCTGCCTTTCAAATACGGCCTGCAAAGCAGTGCATGTATTTTCAATGAAAAATTACTGCTCAAATCCTGATGGCAGACTTCAAAATCCAAAGGAAAATCCAGGTAAGCATATTCAAAATTGGAACTGGCCGGAGGGTCTACATCAATTTCTAATTTTATTTTTTGTGTCTGTCCCGGATTGCCCCTACCCCTATAAAATGACAGAAAAAATCAGCACGCCACAAACCATACAGGGCAATGTCCTGAAGTATTTCTTTAATGGCATGTGTTTCTTCCACCTGATTTGCCGCATCATAGGCAGCTAATTTTTTTTGAATAAGGTCAATCAATGGGTAACTCCCTGCTGAGAGAGGATAAATACGATTTGACCTGCTTATGTTTATAAATCAATTCCAGTATTTTAATATCATTTCCAGTAATGGTGTTCAATGCATCCCTGTCGATTCGCAATCCATCCAAAAGCCAGTCCACTCCTTCCCAGGAAAGTTTTCTCAAACAGACCAGATCCATTAATGCCCTGCATGGTTTTGCCACCAGCACAGCCTGATCATTTATAGAATATCTGTTTACCAGTTCCAGGAAATATTTTCTGTGAATTGCAAGGGGATAAAAACTGAAAATTCCCATTCTTTCATATTCAAATTGTCGGGATTTTCGACCGGATACCACACTTGCTGTTGTAAAAACCGCCTCGGGAATCCACCCGTGGTAGACCAAGGCTGTCTCAAATGAGATGTAACTGCCAGGCGCAAGGGACTGGGCCAGGACAAACGGGTGGTGCGAATAGTCGCGAAAGCGCTCATTGAGCATATACAGACCCCGCTGAATCCGAAGCACTTCTCCCGCTTTTATTGCACGGTTAACCAGGTTGTAACGGCACTGTGCGCTTCCAGTCACCAGTCGCTTCAATTGAGAAGCTCTGAAAATTCTGTTCTTAAATCCCTGTTCAATGATTTTATTGGTTAATGTATGCATACGCTGCAAAATACCACATACTTTCAAAAATTGAAAGTATGTGGTATTTTATTTCATGATTTCTTTTTGCAGGGGTCTTTCCTTACGTTATCGGGGTCAGGCTTCGCTTATTGTCGTTGTTTGGAGGTTGGGTATTGGGTATTGGATTTAAAATTTTTTGGGTAATCCAGCTTGTTTGAGAACTGTATTTGCCGTATGCCTTGATTTAATGGAATTATCCACGACAAATCTAATTGCTGTGGCAGGGCTGTACCAGATTTCATGATCACCCTTACCCTGCCGTTCAAAGGTACATCCATTTTCCCGCAGAAATTTTTTAAGATCTTTAGAATAATCCCCCATCAAACTGCTGCCCGATGTGCAATTTCAAACCGCCTGGTAAAGACCTCAAAAGAGATTTCCAGTCCAACATCCTCACCATTGGCCTCAAGCAGTTCGGGAATCATTATTTTTAATTTCTCAATCAACACTTCCAATGTTTCGCTTTCAGTTGCAAGGCCCGGGACATCTTCACTGCTTGCAACAAATACATTTGCTTCTTCATCCCATTCTGCTCTTATAAAATAAGGTCTTTTGTTCATTGTTCCTCCATGGAGCCGGGATGGGGTTTCAGAGAAATTCCCGGTACGAATTCGATAATAAATGTTTTCATAAAGAAGCTATAGAACGCTTATCATCAAGAATTTGAAAAATCTCGTCTCTTTCCACAACTTCTGAATATTCGCCTTCCTGAATAGCCTTGACCAGTAGAATATCTTCCATCACATCCTGGAGTACATCATAGACAAGGCCCTTTCTTTCTTCCATGGCTTCAATGATTGCTTTTTTAAAGTCGTATTTGCGAATGTGGCGGCCATTGCCGGGTTTAAACCGTCTGGCGAGCCATTGGTATGTTCCGCCCGAAAATTCGGCAAACAAGTCCCGGGGGGCCGTGGTCAGGGCAAGCAGGTCCGGGGTGGACACGCGCAAAAGGCCGCATTTGCGACTCAGGCCAAAGCCGAACAGGCCGCCCCGCAGGCGGGTGAGACGGTTGGTGCCGACCCCGGGATTTTCACCGGGATTATCAGCTGTCTGACAGCAGGTGCAGCGGGATTTCGACGGGTTCGTTGTTCAGTATTTTTCTGACCAGGGTGATGTCGAGGTTGGCTATCTGGGCGATCATTTCTTCGGACAGTCCATTTTTTTTGGCATTGCGGACCAGAGATACCATGGTTTTGTGGCTGCCTTCCTGGCGACCTTCCTGGATGCCTTCCTGGATGCCTTTCTGGATGCCTTCCTGGCGGCCTTCTTGTCTGAGTTTTTCTGCGGTTGTCATAGCAATGTCCCCTCCTTTCTCTGAAATGCAGGCAACTGATTTGACAAGTTTGTCTGGTTCGATCTCGGTTGCCTGTAATATGTAGTTTATCACAGCTTCAAGGAATTTCAATCCCTGTGTTTCCTGGAAATAGGCCCGGCCGATCTCTAAAAACTGGGTCAGGTAATGTTCCAGTTTCTGCTGGTCGAAAATATTTTTCATGATCAGCAGGGCTATCCGCAGTGAAACTGCTTTAAAAACCCCTGCTTTTATGGCCTCGTTGGAATAGTCAGAAAGGTCGACAAAAGCGAACTCAAAATCAGGGATATAGGGTTTTACAGCATCAGGCCATTTGTTAAACCGGGTGACCAGGGTTCCCGGGGTCCAGGATTTTTTGCCGTGGTAGAGTACAATGGGGATTACCGGTAATCTGGGTTGTTTCTGTTTAATGCTGTTTTCCCAGAGATTGCCCATGTAACGATGAAGCTGGAATGGTAAATTGTTGTCAGGGGCGCTTTTGTGTTCAAACAGCAGGGCTATTTTGATCCGGGTTTAGGTCAGGCCTGCTTCTTATTTGCCGAGGTCTGACTCCAATAAGATATTGTTATTAAATGAGAATCGTTTCAATTCAGCCTAACAGGGTCTGCTTTATTGTCGTTATTTTGAGTGTTACGTTTTTGGGTCAGCATTTGAATGATTTCAATGGCAAAAACAGTCTTTTGCTGCTACACTTTAAGCATTCAAACCCATATTGTTCATAAAAGCCTCTGGCATTGTCGTCGGCTGAATCAACAATCATGGCATAGATTGCTATCTGGTCGCTTACTGACAGTGTCCGCTTAATGTCA
>JBDRPM010000038.1:0-58209 GCA_043827005.1 Pseudomonadota bacterium
AAAAGGAATACAGAAAAAAACAATAAAACCGATAAACCCCAGCAAAAAATAATAATGTTTTATCATTTTCTTATACTTTTCTTCATCTGCAACCGATTGATTCGATTTTTTTTTGTAGTATCCCAATACAGCCTCTGATAATAGAAACACCAGGACCATGGCACCGGAAAGAAGGTATGCATTAAATCTAAAACCAATTAAATCAAAGTTATTGACCATTTCCACAAAAATGACACCAAACCCGAACCAGGCAACACTCCCTAAACATATTCGAAACATTTATTCTCCAGTTTTAAATTATTGATACCATCCATATGTATGCAGCCAATCCTACTTTTTCTAATCAAATTGATCAAACTGTTTTAGATACACAATCATTGCACCGGATTTGGATTTAAGTTTTCTGTCCCACTCAAAACTTAAAATCAACCCCTCTTTTTTCAGGGCAACAGCAAGATCCTCAACAATATCAGGCAGTACCGGACCCATTTGAGAATGTTTTCCTTTTCCCACAATAATCCGCAGGGTAAAATAACCCTGTCTTTTTTTATTTTGCAAAAAAGACAGGGCTTTGATTCGGGCCTGATCTGCTGTGCAACCATGGAGGTCCAGCTCCGTCTCCACCGGTGGATATCGTTTGAGCCGTTTTTTGACCGGCACAGGCTTGACTGTGCAAGGCAGATTCGACTCATTGATAAATGATTGCTCAAGCAGTGTTTCAAAGTCCTCTTCATGAATTTGTGTGCCCAAAACCTGAAGTCCATGCTTGTCGCACGCATGGGAGGGGGTATCTTCTGTATGCTCTGAAGGGCCTTGTGCCGGATGGTCTGGTGGTTCAGATTGAAATGCTTTTAAAAAGTCATGATCCGAATTCAGCTTTAACAAGCCCTGTTTATTTCTTTTTTTCACCTGACTTTCTTTTCCCTCTCTTTTTTGTCTGATATTTCGGCATTTTACCCCATAAAAGTCTGTTTTTCAAGGAATTCAGCACTTGCTTCAATAATTGACATAATGCACTTGGCCTGATATTGTCAATTTCATGATAATAGGGAATATTGTAGAGTACATTGAACAGCAAAAAATAATTTGTGCTGTTATATTGCAGGAAACAAAAGGCAAACTGAAACTACTTAACGAGAACAACCGGGAAGTCATTTTTTCTGAAAGTCGGCTCTCCCATGTCTCATCGGTATGCCTGGATACTCCTGTTGCCAGAGATTTGGCTGTCAACCAGCTTCGAACACTGGCACTCAATCGCAAGGCACTTGCCGATAGCATCAATATCAAGGAATTATGGGAAATTCTCCATGAAGAATCCGATGAGATTGACCTTTCCACCATGACCCTTTTCTGCTTTGATCCGCCATTGACATCCGACCACGAGGCCGCTGTTGTCCGTGCTTTTTTTAATGACAGACTCTATTTCAAATTCAACAACATGACCTTTACACCGTTTTCTCTGGAACAGGTTGAAACAAAAAAAAGACAGATCAGAAAAGCAGAAAAAGCAGAACGACAGGTCCAGCAGGGCGCCGCATGGATCAATGAGATGCTGAATCATAAAAACGGCTCCAGCATCCATATTGATCCTGAAACCATCGATATCCTCAAATCTTATTATCTTTTTGGAAATGATTCATTTGATGCCCACATTGCTAAAAATATCATCAAACAATCTTTGCTTAATTCAGTGGAACAATTGTTTCCTGTTTTTGTCAACGCCGGTGTTTTTGATCCCAACGAGAATGTTGCGCTGCTGTCCATGCAGATCCCTACGACCTTTTCCAAAAAAGTATTGGAACAAGAGGCCCTGTTAACAAGTTGTCCGCCTGATTTTTTAAAAGACAGTCTTAGAAAAGATTTGACCCACATCCCGCTGATCACCATTGATGGTCAGTCCACCCTTGATTTTGATGATGCCATCAGCCTTGAGAATACAGAAAACGGGTATACTCTTGGCATCCACATTATTGATGTGGATGCCTTTATCAAATCCAATGATCCCATTGATCTTGCCGCAAGAGAAAGGGCCAGTTCAATTTATATGCCGGATGATAAGCTGCCCATGATCCCCCCAAGCCTTTCCGAAGATCTATGCAGCCTCAAAGCAAATGAGATACGGCCCGGGATCAGTACCATCATAAACATGAACCGATTCTTTGAGATACAAGATTACAGCATTATTCCCAGTATTATCAAAGTTCACCATCAAATCAGCTATACCGAAGCAAATCTGCTGAACGGTAAAAATGATCCTGTGACAACCCTGTATAAGATTGCCACCACGTTAAGAGATAAACGCCTGAGAGCCGGTGCGATTCAAATCACTCTGCCGGAAGTCAATGTCTGGATAGAAGACAACAATGAGATCGGATATTCCAAGATTGATCGGGAAAACCCCTCACGCATGCTGATATCGGAACTGATGATTGTGGCCAATTCTCTGATGGCAGAATTTCTTGGCCAACATAATATGCCTGCTGTTTTCCGTTCCCAGGCCCAACCCAAAGAACGATTGTTTTCCGGTATTGAGACCTCGCTAACCTTGAACTTTTTGCAGCGCAAACATCTGAGTCGGGCAGTGATCGGCACAACACCTGAAATGCATTCAGGGCTGGGTGTCAAGGCATATGTCACCGCAACCTCACCCATTAGACGATACCATGATTTATTAACCCAAAGACAGATCAAAGCCATTTTCGGATATAACAAGGCCTATTCAAAGGATGAACTGGACCAGATTCTTCAGGTCATCGCCATTCCTCTTGCCAACGCAGGAAGAATTCAAGGATTAAGAAAACGATACTGGATCATCAAATATCTGGAATCCAGGAAAAATGAAACCTATGAGGTTCTCATCCTTGACAACCACAGAGACTTTTATACTGTTTTGATCAAAGAATTCATGCTTGAAGCCAAGCTTCCCTCCTCAGGCATTAAACTCAAATATGGCGATGTCATCCGGGTCACCATCCAGCACGCAGATGCCAGAAGAGACCAGCTCTCCTTATTTGCCTGAAAAAAACGAATCCTATTAAATACAACACTGATGTAAGCGCTGATCAGATCTGTAAAATCAACGCTTGAAAATTTTTGATCAGTGTTTAAAACTTCTCTGGCCGGTGTAGACCATGGTTGCATTGTTTTCGTTACAGGCTTCAATGGACTGGTAATCATTTAATGAGCCCCCTGGCTGAACCACTGATTTAACACCCTGGTTAAGGCCGACATCAATACCGTCCCTGAAGGGAAAGAACGCATCCGATACCATGGTTGAACCGATGAGACCACCGTGAACCCTGTCTACATCTGCTTGGATTTCTTCACGTTTGTCTTCATCTGTCAGGTCGGCAAAACCAGTCTGATATCGTTCAAAACTGTATCGGTCAGCCAGTTTTCGATAGGCTTTATCCACTGCGATTTCCGCCACTCCGACCCGGTCCTGTTCACCTGTACCGATTCCCACAGTGGCATTGTCTTTCACATAGATAACCGAGTTGGACGTAATGCCCGATTCCACCAGCCAGCCAAAGAGCATGTCTTCATATTCCTGTGTTGTGGGGAGTCTGTCCACGGTATAGGTTTTGCCTTTGTATTCAGTGGAAGCAATAACCAGATCCTTTTGGGTACGGGTTGTGGGAACAAAAGACCATTGCGCAACCATACCGCCGTCCATCAGACTTTTAAAATCGATTACCCGCTCGCCGATAAAGGTGTAAAGTTTATCCATGTTGCCGATCCGGATCACCCGAAGATTTTTTCTTGCACCCAGAATATCCACCACCCCATCCTCAAATTCCGGAGCAACCACCACTTCGGCATACTGGCTGGCAATGGCCTGGGCGGTTGCCTTATCCACGGCCTTATTCAAGGCAATACAACCGCCAAAGGCTGCCACACGGTCTGCCATATAGGCCTTATGGTATGCCTGTTCAAGGCTTTGAGCACGAGCCGCACCACAGGGATTGTTATGTTTCACAATCACCGCACAGGGGGTATCACTGAAATATCGCAAAATGTTCAAGGCATTGTCTGCATCGGTAAGATTTGTTTTGCCCGGATGCTTGCCGGATTGAAGCAGCTCAATATCAGATACCAGATACCGGCCCGGAGCAATGGTTTTTGCATCTCCCAATGCAAGGTTGCCGTTGACCAGCCGATAAAGGGCTGCTTCCTGACCTGGATTTTCACCATACCGCAACCCTTTTTGAACGCCGTCGATCACCCAGGATACTTTTTCATAAAAAAGAGTCTGTCGGCTATCTCCATCAACAAAAGAAACCTCCATCTGAGGAGTGAAATGATCATCCATTATGGTTTTGTACATCTGTTTTAAATCATTGGACATGGTTTATTCTCCTGTCTTATAGCATGCTTGAACATCGTTGGCAGACTGGGTTGATAGAAAATCAGCAATGGTTCTATCGTAAACTGCTGTGTGATCAAAGGCTTTTTTAGCCAGCTCGAACCGGTCGTCAAGGGTCAATGCCCCCTGGTTGGCAGATAATTTTTCCAAAATTATTGGATAGGATAACGGGTCCACCACCGATGCCACCCGGATAAAGTTTTTGGCTGATGCCCGGATCATGGTTGGTCCGCCAATATCGATGTTGCCCCTGGCATTTTCACAGGTCACATCCGGTTTGGCAATGGTTGCACTGAATGGATAAAGATTGACCACCACCATATCAATGGCAAGGGCACAGGTTCGTTTCAAATCCTGCTGATGAGCATCGTTATAGGTTTCAGTCAACAGCCCCAGGTATATTTTAAAATCAAGGGTTTTGACAAGCCCTCCCTGGGTTTCCGGCTGGCCGGTATAATCTGACACCTGTTTTAAACAAGAATCTGCCCTGTCTCCTAAAATCTGTCTTATTGTACCATAGGTTCCACCGGTTGACAGAATCAGGATATCCGGGTTCACTTCCAGCAGGCCCGGGATAAACGTTTCAAGACCGGATTTATCCGACACACTGATCAGAACGGTTTTCACCTTTACATCATTATCAATTTTTTCAACAACATTCATGGCCATGAGCGATCCTCAAACTTATATTAAATGATTTAAATTTTATGTTAATGCAAAAATTTGTGACCCAATTAATAATATAAATAAGGGTATAAAGTCAAGTTTTGACAAGGACCGCTGGAATCTGATAGTATTTATGCCTTCATATAATTACAAAACACCATTCTTTTACTGGAGAACAATATGGAAACCGATTCCATCATCAAGAGCATCGACATCGTACAGATCAAAGAGAACAAGAAGGCTCAGATAAAAGATGCCGTCATTGATGAGGATATCCTGACAATCATTATCAATAAGCAAAAAGCCTTTGAGATGGTCTTTTCCATGACCCATGCGACTGCCCTTGCCGCAGGATTTCTCTTCACCCAGGGGATTGTTATAAACCGCACGGATATATTGGATACTCAATGGCTACCAGACAAAAAAGAATGTTGCCTCACCTTGTCTGCCGAGGCTCTGGACCGGTTCAAACAATTTAAAAAAGGTTCCGTGATCAAAGGGTCTTCCGGCGGCTCCCTTCTTTTGAATCCCGCAGACGGGATGACAATAAACCCGGCAGACTCCTTCAGCCTTTCAGCCGACCAGGTGCTGTCCCTGATCCACCAGCACTGGGAAAGTTCAAAACTTTTCCATAAAACCGGGGCGGTTCACTCGGCAGGATTATGTGATGCAGATAAAATGATCGACTATTACGAAGATATTGGTCGACACAATGCCGTGGACAAACTGGCCGGCAACATCCTGTTAAACCGGACACAAACCAGCAACCGGGTGGCAACGCTCAGTTGCAGGATGTCCCTTGAGATTATCGGTAAAATTATTAAGACCCGTATTCCGGTTGTTATTTCCAATGCCGCCCCCACACTGTCAGCAGTAAAGCTGGCTGACAAAGCAGGGCTGACCCTTATCGGGTTTGCCAGGAACCGGCAGTTCAATATTTATACCCATCCTTTTCGTGTGATTCTTGACTGATGCTTTTTCCAGGAACATAAGTACCTGCCACACGGCAAATCAGAAAAATACCTGTCTAAAGCGCCAGGCCTTTTTCCACATCCGCTCTTGTCTGCTGTGAATAAAGCAGTTCGACAAGGGTGAGGGCAAATTCCAGCGCAGTCCCGCCCCCACGGCTGGTAACACATTGATTATCCACAACCACGCTGGATTCAAGAACATTGCCATTATCAATCATGTCGCCAAATCCGGGATAACAGGTCACCTTTCCCGGCGTGACCAGCCCCAGCGGATGCAGCACAACAGCCGGAGAAGCACAGATGGCCCCATAATATTTTTTTTGCTCAGCCTGTTTTTTCAACATAGAGCCAAGGATGGTTGAAGCGCTCAGATTACTGGCGCCTGGCATACCACCGGGCAGTACAATCAGATCAAAGATCTCATCCTGACACGATTCAATCAAGGTATCTGCCTTGAACACAACCCCCCTGGCTGCGGCAATGTCTATCCTGTCCACCGATGCCATAACAACGTTTGCGCCGGAACGTCTGAGAACGTCAACAATGGTAATGGTTTCCATCTCTTCAACACCCTGGGCCACAGGTACGAGTACTTTTTTTCCCATAAGTTACCCCCATCCTTTTTTTATAAACATGTTGGTCATCTGCTTTTTTTATGAGCAGGCTTGAGGTCTTTAAGCATAGGATAGCGTTTGATATTGATCGATATTGTGGGCATAGTTCCCTCTTTATGATTTGTCTTGTTTTGATTATACATCGCTTCTTAAAGATATCAAGACCAGCATATCGAATTGCCTCGAAGTGCATTTTGTTGCCCAACGACAGACATGCGCCATATCCCAAAAGCCACCAGGCTTTGGGACATGGCGCATGCCATTGTTCAGAACCGCACATTACATACACTTAAAGTTCAAAAGGGCTTGACGGCAATTTTATTTAACCTTTTTTTGCAAAATCATATTTATTGCTTTCTCCAAGGCCCTGTTGAATTCTTCTGCACGATCCATCATTAAGAAGTGGTCAGCTTCTTTCAGGACAATGGCATCGAATGAAAACATATGACGTCGGTTGGCTTCATAGTTGATGGGCCACAGATCTCCGTTAACGGTAACAACTGGAATTTGTATTTCATCAAATATTTTAGCAGCCTCCCCGGTAATATACTGTGACATCATCTCCTTTATAGCACTTAAGGCAACAGCAGGCGGGGCAGCAGACATATCTGAGAGAATCCACTCGCGAAGATGCGGATCGGTTTGGGATGAAATCATTTCCTCGACGAATTGCCGGCTCCCTTTTCCAAAATTCTTTTCCAAAGGATCGATCATCTGATTAAGCTCTTCGCGGGTCATCGGATATTCAATGTTTTCAAGAGTATCAATACCGATTAACCCTATAACGCACGCTGGCATGAGTCGGGCAGCTTCTGCGATGACCGGGCCGCCCATGGAATGCCCTATCAGAATGGCACTACAACTGCCCGTTGCTTTTGTTACGGTCTGAACATCCTCTCCGAAAGCCTTCATGGTATATTGTGAGCGTGCCGCACCTGAGTGGCCGTGACCAGCAAGGTCTATCATGATCACGCGATGTTTTTTAGAAAAATATGGTAATTGCGCACGCCAGTACCTGGCATCGCAGCTCCAACCATGCACGAATAAAAGTGTTGGTTCTCCAGTCCCGTAACTTTCATAAGAAATCGGCGTACCATCTTTAGAGGGAACGGTTTTAGGCCATTCTGTTTGAGATTGAACCAGAACAACAGCCATAAACAGGATCATAAAAAGGACGGTCAAGCTTGATATTTTTCTTGTGATCGGCTTGATGTATTGCTTTTTTATCATACTTCCAGAATTTTTTGGATATTTCATTATCTGCTACCTTTTACTCCGAACGTTAAGGGTAACGGGCAACAAGAGTTACCAATAAAGCTAATTAAAAACACACCATTTAAAAGTTTTTCAATCTTTAAAAAAGCAGGCCCTTGCTGTCCGGTTCACCCGCTGGTTGGGCATTTTTGATATCCCAGATTATTGTGTCAGAACTGAAATCTTGTTCATTGGGCCACATAATCCCATGGTGGGCCGGACGAACAAGACTAAAATAGGATTTGTTCTTTAGCTCTTTGAATGCACTGCCTTTTAAGTAAGGTTTAACATCAAAAATACCGGAAATTCCGCTACTTGTCAAAATATCAATCTGGTAATCCCTTAAGGGAATAGCTTTAATGATTGTATCCATATTTTTATCCTTTTATCTTAATGGTTCTATTTTAAAAATAGGTTCGCCTGCAACTGCCAGTTTCCAATTGGCCAACAAATCTTCTTTATGAATTTCTATCCAGGCTTGGACAAGCTTCATCTTGTTGGATGGCAAACTACCATTTAAAACGACCCCATCCTCAATAGATATAGAAGCCGTGTATTCACCGTACTCTGCATGGATATGAGGCATTTTGTGTTTCTTGTCGTCATAAAAATACATCAAGATAAGGATGCCGTAAAACATCGATATTGTGGGCATAATTCCCTCTTTATTTGATTTGTCTTGTTTTGATTATACATCGCTTTTTAAAGATATCAAGACCAGCATATGAATTACCTCGAAGTGCATTTTGTTGCCGCAATTCACCAGCAGCAAAATGCATAGTGAGGTATGATACTTTCTTTAGCAAAAAGCAAGTTCTATCCCCAACCCTTGCAGGACGGAACGTCGATTAGGATGAAATCGGCCTGCTCGTCGGCCTTCAGGACAAGTGGTTCGTCGATATCGACCCGCGCTTGATCCTTTGAAGCCATCCAATTGCCATTGGCCGACAGACGGCCTTTCGTCAGATAGACAAAGATTCGCCGCCCTGTTGTGTCTTTCAAGATAACTTCCATACCTTTATCAAGCTCACAGCGATAGATACTGGCATCCGTGTGAAAAGTCACCGCACCTGGAATGTTTTGCCCGGATGCCACCGGGAAAAGACGGTTTCTCCACTCAGTCGGGACAAAAGACTTCTGGTCGTAGCTCGGGCGAAGTTCTGCCTTGTCCGGAAAAATCCAAATCTGGTAGAAGTGCACCGGTTTATGGGCCAGATTAAACTCAGAATGGGTCAAACCTGTTCCGGCAGACATCCGTTGGACATCGCCTACTCGGATTACAGTCCTGTTGCCCATGCTGTCCTCATGGGTCATCTCGCCATCAAGAACAATGGTGACTATCTCCATTTCTTCATGAGGGTGAGTCGGGAACCCCGTTCCCGGTTCAACGATGTCGTCATTGAAAACCCTTAACGCTCCGAATTGGATATTTTGGGGGTCAAAGTAGTTGGAAAAAGAGAATAGCCAGTACGTTTTCAACCATCCAAAATCCGAAAAATGCCGCCTTTCTGCCTTAATGATTTCTATTGCCATCATGTTTTTTCCTTTCTGGTTTTGTGTGCCCAACGCTACGCATAACCAGCAAGGCAGTGGCCTTGTCTGAGTTAATGCGATGGTTGTGTGTTTTCTTGAAGTATTTTGGATAGATTGTCAGAGACCCATGCATTGATACTTTTTCCAGTCTTTTTTGCTTCTATAAAGATGGTTTTATGAAGTTCAGGATCGACACGTACAACGAATTTACCAGAATATGGCTTTTCAGGTTCTTCGCCACGGGATGCACAAAAATCAATATAATCATCAATAGAGTCACGAAAAGCTTTGCGTAATTCTGTAACCGTCTCACCTTGAAAGGTTACAATATCTCGTAAGTTTATAACTTCACCATAAAAAACACTTGCCTCATCATCGAATTCGACTTTACCAAAATATCCTTTATATTCCATCATGATATTACTCCTGCTTCCTGTAAAAATCTTCTTACAGATTTTACCGCACCCTTTTCTGTAACTCGATCAGGATGCGGCCGATGAAAAATTGCCTTTGCATCGTTTAAAACGATTCTGACTCGTAAGCCTCGTCCTTCAGATATTTCTCCACCAAGAGCAATAATTAAGGATTCGATATTAGACCAAGGTATATCTGACTGCTCAGGTTTCTCAAGTATTTTATTGAGGATTTGTCCCTGTTTATTGTTCATTGCATATATGATACTACACTATGATATCATGCCAATCGAATATTATAGACACACAACGCCGCAATTCACCAGCAGCAAAATGCATAGTGAGGTACGCCTCCAATCGACTGCCCGGAGGGGTTCGAAGATCATTCAATTTCATTACGGCATCAGGGATTATCAGCTTTTTCCGAGCAATGCGCTGAATATCCTCTCAGTCTCTTTATCTTGGAAAGATTTTATCATGACCAGGATAGTAACGCAACCCGATAAAACGTCAAGCATTCCATCGGCAACTGATTGAATTTTAGTGGTTATGGTTGAGTTAACCAGCTGCGCCATCAGCTGTCAAAAAAGCGGCTCAGTGTCTTGCGGCCTGGTTCAGCGAAGGGTTTATATGAAAGTCCCACCAAAGTGCTGAAATCAGAGGGCTTTCATCTTTCGTTGTGGCAGGTGGTCACTGCCATGTGGGTTATATGGCTTGTGTTATTATTTCTGATATTTAACAAAAAATATCAGACCTGTTAATATCAGCACCAGGCCTGTCAGAGATCCAATACCCGGCACTTCGGATTCTAAAAATAAAACCCCGCCTGCTAAAGCAAATATCACTTCACTTGATTGAGTAGCGTCAACACCTGCCAATTCGTTTGAATCAGATGCCAGATTACGTGCAAAAAGGAATATACCGGTTGCAAACACACCTGAAAATAATGCAACAAGAGAGGTGTTTAATATCTGTGATAAATCCGGTGCCGGAGGACGTGTGATCAAGACAAGTCCGATCCATAAAGGAAATGAACCCAGAGTCATCAGAAGTATTTTATTAAAAACATTGTGCAGAAGAGGCGAATTTATATTGGGTAATTTTTCATTATTCCCGTTTGCCGCTTCCCAGACCAGCTGATTACCGAACGGGTAACAGAAGGCTGCCACAAGAACAGGGAATCCGCCTGACAACAGGGCTTTCAGATCAAATTGCTTTATGTGGGAAACATTGACCAGCACCACACCTGTAAAAATGAGCAATGAGAAAAACCAGATACGTTTGGGAAAGGAGTGACCGAACATCATGAAGATAAAGAGACTCGCAACCACTGTGAACTGCCATGTTGCCGCTATAACCCAACCGGGTGAGAAATCGGCACTGAAACAGATAAGTGCGTAAAATCCGCCAAAGCCGATACTTCCCGCAATAATCCAGAATTTCCAATGTGAACCGAATAATTCAAAAAGATCCAGCAGCTTTTTCAATCCGTTTTTTAACAATATGATGATTGTCAAAAACAGAGCCATAAAGAAATATCGCAGAGAAGCAGACCATACCCAGTGACCTCCTTCCAGGCTCATAACCTCATTGAGTATGAAAGTTGTGCTGAAAAATGCTCCTGACAGAATCCCCAGAAAAATTAATTTAAACACTCTTTATTATTTTCCTTTTTCTAATTTTTATTTACCGCAAGATTCACTGGTTGCAGGGATTTCCAGAAAACTTATTCGTGATAATAATGTTTGTCATATCAAAATTTGTCAAAGCGACCGAGCCCCCTGCAATCCAGTGAAACGCCAGGTTCACATCATGATATTCTTTCAACCTTGATGTTAAGAGTTTCAGCAATTCGCTTTGCCATGTCAGGAGTTAAACGGCGCTTCCCTCTTTCATAGTCACTTATCATATTCTGACGGATTCCGAGTTCATCGGCGAGTTGCGATTGCGACAATTTTGCCTTAAGTCGTGCTGCGGAGAGAAGGTTTCCTATCCTATTTGATTGCATTTCTATCCAAAAATCCGTCTCTTCAATGGCGATACTCTCATCTTGATCAGAAACAAGAATACTCACCTCATATTTCTTACTGATCCATTCAATGAGTTCATCAACATTCTCTCCTTGAAGAGAAATTTCAATACGGGGCTTTTTCACGAGAGCCAACATAATACACCTCAATTTTGATTTTCCCTTGCTGGAAAGTCCAACAAGCCACATACTGATAATTCAGATGGCAATGGTATATGTCCTTTCCCAAGGGTGAAAAATTGTGCCAACTTTTTTGTATTGGACCATCTGCCTTGAGGTCTTCAATCAATAAAAAGAACAATTTCATGACATTTTTCGGCAGTTGTTTTAAGTCACGAAGAATTTTCTTCTTTATTTTGACCTCATAGCCCACAAAGTTATATTATAACCGTATCCGGTAATAGTCAAGATCTGTTTTTTGATATGCGAACGGTTGAATTCAGGGGCAGCCGACCGCAGGGAAAGAACTTGGGGTATGTTGGCCGGCGGCCGCCCCAATCTGTCCGTTGCAATGATTGTTACATTTCAAGGCTAAGAATACCTCAAACTTTTTATTGAACTTTTGTGATTTGAGAAGCCAATATCTTCAAATACTTTTTTTACCTTACACTCTAAAGGGAAACCTGCTATCTTATAATCATCTTCAAAAGCTAAAATTCCTTTTTCATATAAAGCAGCAATTTCTATTTCAAAGATTTTATTAAGTTCGCTGAATATAGGATTTTGTATTTTTTGTATGGAATTATTAATTGATTCACTAAACAATTCATATTTTTTTTGTTTCCATTTTTCCTCATATTCTGGATAAAGGGGACATTTGAAATGTAACGTCCAGCTTGAGGGGCGCACGGCTTTTTGGCGTCGCACACAATGCCGTGGTTAGCCCCTTTTAACCTTTGAATTTTTAGAAAATTTGAAAAGAGCCTTTTGGGACTGTTTGATTTCGATACCCCGTCTTTCAACTTCCGCATTTAGAAATGTAATTAATGCATTTTTATCTTTTCCTGCCCACCATACCGGGCCTGCAATAGCAACCCGCTTATTGAAACCAATAAAAACGAGAGCCCTCCTTTGAATATCAGTTTCAATATTATTTACCTCATCCCAACCAACTTCATATTGCCCAAGAGGAATAGAGAGATGAATTCTTGATGAGTTAACTTCAACACTTCCCGAGACCAAAATAAGATAGACCGAGAGACCAATAAAAAAAACAAACGGCAATCCTAAGAGAACTTGACCAACGGAAAGCGATAAAATAAAAAATCCTGAAAATAGAACAATACCGAGCCATGCTAACCTTGCAGCAGGTTTCATAGAAACAGACAAGTTTTTTCCTATTGGGAGTTCTACATCATCAGGAAATATTGATTTGTCAAGTTTTCCAAAAAGACTTTTGTTTAATTCTGTTAAAGAAGGATGCAGAGCAAATTCACACCTTTTCCACATCCATGCTCCCCATAGATAACCACCTACTGGGAAAATTAAAATTGCGATTGTAAAGTAATCCCAAAAACCTGAACCATCTCCTTTTATATAAGACATTGTAAGTGACCATAAAGCAGCAGTAAAGACGCCCCAGCCAAATACCCCTCGAAACCAAATAAATTGACTTCGTCCGATTTTTTGAATTTTCTCCCATTTATTTTTTTGATTTAGGTTCATTTTATTTTTTGTCCACGGCTAACGTTCGAACTCAGCGGCTGGCCACCAAAGTTGCCGCGTTAGCGCCGCCGTGCTTCTTCCAGTCCGCTGAAGTGATATGCAATTTATGATTTAACTTTTTTAACCACATCAGATGCAGTGTCGGTGACTGTTTTCAACAAATCAGCTAGATCTTTCGTGGGTAGTATTTTTTCCTTGCTACGTGAAAGGATTGGCGATTTATAAACTCCTATAACGGAGTTAATAATCATTTCGTCTTTTTTATCTTGGCTTGAAACCAAATCTGAATAGGCTTTTACGGTAAGGGCTACAGCTGATTTAAACGCATATTCTTCTTTAAAAAGCCGTTCTTTTCCATATTGGTGGATTGTGAAGTATAGCATGACAAACAGAGGCAAACTTTTTAGAGAACGTAACGCAAAAACTCGCCAACCATCTGTTGCATCACCCCCGTTTACAGGCAATAAACCAAAAATATCTGAAAAAATGGCGTATATTCCAACAATTGTGATTAATGTCATGACAGGAACAGCAAATTTCCAAAATTGCACTGAGGGCTTAAGCTCTTTTTTTCTTTGTTGGAAAGTTTCAAACAGAGAAGCACCAACTTCCCTCCCTATTAGATCAGTTAAGTATTTATTTCTTTCATCAAAAAAACCTTTTTTCCCTTCTACCTCTTTGATGTAACCCTCAAACTGTGTTTGTTTCTTTCCGAATTCTTTTATATTATTTTCGACCTCAGAAATTAACTCGGAAATAATTTTCCTGGATTCCTGAATTTTTTTTTCCATTCTCGTCGGACGATTCTTTTAAAGATTCTAATTTCTCGTTTCCACTTTCAAAAATGGCTAGAATCTTTTCATTAGTTGAAATCGACTTATTTAGCAGTTCAGATATTTGGGAAGATTCTTGGTTTGAAACGGCCAAATTGTTTGCAACTTGGGCAAGCTCTTTTTCTTTTTGATTTTTTAGAGTTGATAGTTCTTCAATTTGCCCTTGGACGGTTTTTTTAAAACCGTCAAATACAGATATGTTTTTATCTATTTGATCTGTCAATAAATTGAGTTTTTCTTCTAATGCTTTTACCTGCAACCCTCTCAGGTTATGTACTTTTGCCTTTGACTTGTCCCAAAAACCGTTGGCTATTTGATAGTAAACAAGCCGATTCAGAAACTGGATAGATTGTGGGAAATTGCCAGCCGTAATATTTGCTACAAATTGGGATAAATCATTGTGTAGTTGACCATTTCCAAACTCATTTTGGAAATTGTATTGAAATGGAAGGAAAATGCCGTTTCCCTCTTCAATCTCTGCTTTAAATTGTTTTATCATTCGATTGCAACAAGTTAGAAAACTCGTTGCGTTCATTTGGCCTATGTTCACATTACGAAGGTCTTGACCAAGATGTCTTTCCGCAATGAAGGATTTTAAATCAAAGTTGAGGAAGGAATCTGCCTGCGCGTTTACTTGATTAATCTGTTGCTGATTCATTGCGTTATCCTTTCATGCATATCGTTGAACTCAGTAGCCGCCGAGCGAAGCGACGGGAACCAGGACGGAAAAGCCGCTCCTGACGGTCTACTACAGTGATTTGTTACATTTAACAAACCTAAAAATTTTCGAAATTTATTTTTGAAGAGTAAAGAATATATGAGTCGATTTGAGCAGTTAGCCAATTAATTTGTCTTTTAATCCTAACCCTGCACCTAATCCGCCAACAAATGCGATTAGTATTTTAATAAGATCGATTAATAGTTCCTTGTTATTAGGCAAGAGAAAAACTATTAGAAAGAGGAACACACTCGCCGCTAAGATAGCGTAAATGAGTCTGAACCATCGGTTACTTTTTGTTAGTTCATAGGCATTCTGATCATCTTTTTGGGAATAGTCTAAAAATTTATGGATGTGTTCATCGTTCAATTTAGAGACAATAGGATGTGGCATTGGTCCACTTGTCGAAGATGATCTCATCATTCCCAACATAATTTCTTTTACATGAGGCGGAGGTTCACTTTTTTCAATGAACTCCATCATTTCTTTTTTCTTAGTATCCTCAACGCAGTCAGGTTCTAAGGCAACTTCCTGTTTCCCTTCTTCTTTTTCGTGTTCTTTTGTATCAGCTTTAGTTGGAGTGTTCATGTCCAAAATTTATCCAATTTGAAAATTGGTTATAGAATTTGAGCTCTTTCTTACACAAAGGAAGAGAAATGAGATCCTCAGCAGATTTTTCTATATAAGATGCTAATAGAATTTTAATAAATTCTTCAAAAATTTCATCTGAGATCATCTTTTCTCTGTAAGATTTACAAAGAAATTTCGCAACAGACTTAAAATTATCTTTATCAGTTTCAACTTGTTTCTTTATGATTGGATAATTAAAGAAAGTATTTTTAATCATTGCATTCATGTTTCAATCTCTATTTGTTTCTATCTTATCAAGAAAATAACACAGACAGAGTTCCTTTTCAACTATAGTCTCTTAAACTATGATTGTTAAGTCTTGTCAAGAAAAAAGCCACCAGGTATCTAAGATATAATTAATAAATTAATTCGATTTTATTGAGATTGTCAACTTTGATTTTGAAATATAACGCTGCTTTTCAGCGGGCGCGCGCTTTTCGCGCTCCGCTGCAAAAGCCTTGTTAGCTTTTAATTATATGACTCTTGAATTCATTCCATTTTGTCATTGTATCTACGCCAAATGATAAGTGGAAAGCATCAGAAAAATCTATCCCCTTTTCCAAATCAATTACAAATGTTTTAAACTGCACTGGGTGTTCATTTTCTAAAAAACTTACAAATAGCATACATTGGCGATAAAACAGATGATGTTTAAATTTATGCCTGATTTTAAAATAACTGGCATATCTTGGACGAAACAAATCTCTTAAGCCTGCATCCTCAAACGGTATAAAATGATTCCCAGATCGAATAGATTCCATGACTTCATCGTCAGTAACGTTTTCAGCACCACCACCATCACTGACAAAAGCTGCCAAACCTTCAAGAAACCATGATGGAATACCCAAATAAGCATAATCTCCGAGATGTTGATGTAAATGCAGATGAGATAACTCATGGGCAATATAAAGTTTAATGGTATCCGGTTTTTCTAAAAGCTTTGGAGATAGAAAAATGCTTTTTCTATACATCATTGCAGAAACACCACGACCTGTCATTCTCTTAAAGCTTTCTGGAGTTTTCGTCATATAGATCAAGATCTTATCAGGAAATGTGGAATATTGTCGAGATTCGACTTTCTTGATAGCCCAAGGAAGTTCAGATGCTACGGTTGCAGCAAATTCTTCTGCTCCGGGTTCATACATAACTCTCTGATCTTGCTTGAATGTTAAATAATGATCTGTTGAATTAAAATAGTTAGCGATCCCTTCATAAAAGGCACATCCAGAAAAGCAAAATAAGCAACCAATCGTAATTATGAGTTGATAGACATTTTTCATATTTAATTTGATACGATTCCAATTCATCTTCTTATTCTTCATGCCTTTGATTTGAAGCTAACATAGATTATACGTCATGACGTAATTGTCGATTTTTCTCATATTTACAATATATGCTTATTTTAGATCCTATTGAAATGTCAAGGGAAACTATTTTTTATGGAAACATACGTCATGACGTATATTCAATATATTCCGGTTACACAGGATTCAATAATTGATAAGGATAAACGGTTACAACACAATCAAAGCCGCTGCACCAATTGCAGCCACTGATATTAAAGACTTTTCAATATTTTGTCTTATGTTTTATTTCTCATTGCCAATGGCCTGGACAATCATCACATCCCCGGCTTTCACCCAACCTGCCATCTGTTTTGAAAATGCAACTTTCAAGGCATTATCCCGTTTTTCCTTAACCTGGACAAGGGTGCCGGCATGAAGAGTGAACAATTGTGTGGCCGTCGGGGCTGTGCCGGATCGGACGGCTGTCTCCTGGGCCACAATCACTGCTGTCTGCCGGAAAACCTGCTTATAGTAATTCACTCCAGACAAGACCAGAGACAATACAAGCAATGCAAATAAAAACGTCCCGGTTCCGGAAAAAATTTTGTTTTGTTTAAAAGCTCTGACTGCGGCCCACAAAAAAAATAGGGCAGAAAAGGAAATCGCTGCAAGTTCAGCGGTTTTTACCCCTAGGAATTTATCCCAGAAAAAGAGAATCTCCAGGTAATCCACACTTTGTTCTGGTTTGTCTTTTACAAGGGTATTGGCATAGTTCAGATTGTATAACACATCCGGATCATTGGGGGCCAGACTCTTTGCCCGTTCATACCAGAGTATGGCACGGCCCGTATCATTGGCCTTTAAATAGGCATTCCCGATATTATAGTACAGGTATGGATTTCTCACCGGGGTTTTGGCAATCAATTCAAATGACTTTGCAGCTTCCTCAAACTGATTGGCCCGATATTGATTCATTGCCTGGGTAAACTTGCTGGTCACATCGGCCACAGCCTTTTGGGGTGCCCAAAAAAAAGATGTGACACAGACCAGCAGGCAAGCCAGTATTTTCACTATTTGCCGTATCCGTGAAAATAGCTGTCCTGCTGAATATTCATCAATCTTTTTCCCCCCAAACCGGACAGACTCAATGATCTGCATCACATCCACCACTTCATCCACCTTTTTGTCCTCAACGCCATGGTTGCTTAAAATGGTTCGGGTTTCTGCCATGGTAACTGTTTCCCCGATTTTATTGCCCCTGGCCAGAATCGTTGCCACCAGTGCTGAATAAAGGTGTGCCAGAAAGGCTTCATCGCCTGCCCCTGTTCTGGCAGCCTGTTTTAAATACTGTTTTGCTTTTTCCTGCATGATTTTGGCACTGGACCGATCTTTTGACCGGAACAGCAACAAAAGCCTGATCCCTGAAAACAACAGGCCGGGCAGAAGAAGGAAAAAAACAAAGGCCTTCTGCCCAAGGGGCGGATAATCTTTGAGTACCAAAAGCCCTTCCTTGACATCCATAATGTCATTGTTTAAAAGCGATACCTCTTTTTTCACACTTCTGTTTTCAGCAGATGGGATTGCAGAGGGTATGGCGGCAACAGGTGCCTGGGAAGCTGTGACATCCAAAAATATCGCCGGGGAAATTGCTGTATGATACACTTTTTTTTCAACATCAAAATAGACCAGTTCCACAGGATCAATTTTGAACTTTCCGGGCATAACCGGTACCAGTGCTTTTTTAAATGTTTTGCTTCCCTCATACCCGTTTGCGGTCATGCCAATGGCATCAATGGGGTTGTCGTCATACACCTTAAATCCCAGGTCATCGAGTTTTATTTGCGGCAGACCGGCATCCATGATATTCCCGGTTCCGGAAACCTCAATGGTCAAGGTGGCAGATTCTCCCACTGTCAGACTATGTTTGTCTATATCAGCTTTAACATTAAAATGACCCACAAGACCGGAAAATACTTTTCCCCCTTTATAATCCGGCAATGGCTTCACATCAATGGTCACAGGGTTTGATGCCACTCTCACGGGTTTATATTGACTGGATGAAAAAAACGGGTCCCTGAAAAATGAATCAAAAGGGGCTTCCTGATTCGAGCTGACCTGCACTTTGGCGATAAAAGAAGCAGGATCAATGGTAACAGATCCTGAAGCTGACGGAATAATCAGAAAATCAACCTGTGTCACCTGAAACGTCTGGCCTTTGATATTTAAGGTATAATTTTTTTCCGATTCAAAGGCTTTTGCCGTAAGCCCCTTAAAGTCCGGTCTGTTTTCAAACCCAAGCCCGGCCAGTCGTCTGGACGTAAAAAACTTGATGGTATACACGGCCTGCTGACCCACAAAAAGGGTGGGGTCTAAAACAGATGCAACCGCAAACAAAGCCTGAACCTCATCAGGATTGACCACCTGATCAGAGACCTGAATCAAAATGGGTTTTGTGGTGGCTGTCTGTCCATCCTTATGAGCCATAATGGGCGGAATGGTCAGTTCCCCTTTTGAAATCGGTGTCAGAAGATATCGATAAATGGTTTTGCTTTCAGATTTTCCATTAATATATTGATAGCTTGAAGAAGTTCCCCTGGAAGATACTTTAAAATCCTGAATCACGGAAAGATCCGGATCAGCCTTGCCTTCATGGACAATAATTTCCAGCAGGATTGAATCCTGAAGCGTAATTTGGGTTTTGTCCACTTGGGCGGTCATCTCAAAACAAACCGCTGTTATGGGTAACAGCATCAAAAAGAAAATTATGGCCAACCCAATCTTGTGTTTATTCATTTGTTTACCAGTCTTTTCCATTCTTTGTTTCCTGCCCCATGGGGATCATTGCCCGACCCGGCTTATCTTCAAGCCGGTTGAGCATCTTTTCCATATTCTGGTTATCCGGCAACGGCTGCTGCCCCTTTGAGGCCACACTCCGGCCCTGGTCATCGTCCGGGTCCTGCCTGGGGGGTGGCGGTGTCTGATCCTGCCCTTCTTTTTGGGGTTTATCCTGATCTTTTTGTGATGAAGCCTGCTGCTCTTTTTGATCAGAGTTTTCATCTTTACCAGATTGATTATCCTGGTTTTGATCCTTATTTTGACTCTGGTCTGCCGTGTTCTGATCCTCTTTTTTATCCTCTGAATTCTGTTTGGAATCAGAAGATTTTTCCTGGTCTTTGTTTTGTTTGTCTCTGTCCTGCTTGTCCTTATCCTGCTTGTCTTGGTCCTGTTTTGATTCAGATTGCTGCTGTTCTCGTTTTTTTTGCCGCACAAATTCAAGATTTTCTTTGGCCTGGGTGTCATCGGGAAACTCTTTTAAAAGCTGTTCATATCCTTTGATGGCTTCATCCAGGTTACCCAGTTGATAATCGGTATTGGCCAGGTTATACTGTGCATCATGCCGAAGCGCAATATCCTTTGATTTTTTTGCCTGGGCAAAATTCTTTCTGGCCTGCTCATAATCTTTGGCCATGTAGGCCGCAGTGCCGATATTATAATACAGCCGCTCGTCATCCGGACTTTTGAGCTGGGCATCGATAAAATGCTTCCGGGCCTGCTCATACTGGCCTGAATCAAACTCCTGAACCCCCTGTTTGACACTGCTGGTAACAGACTGAGCATGACCAGCAGCCGGTTGAAAAGCAGCCATACCCGCTACTAACAGGAATACCAGCAATCCGGAATGTTTGCCTGGTTGTTTGCCCAACCATTTGCCGGATCGTTTCACAGGTAAAAGAAAAAACTCCACCAGCAATAAAACCAGACCGGGAAATAAAAACCATTGATATCTGTTTTCCCAGACTTTTTTCTTTCCTGAAACCAGGGTTTTTTGTTCCATGGTACCCTGTATCTTATCCTTATAAATCAAATCCAGATCCATATCCCCGGCAACAGACCGGACATAGGCACCATCGGTCATGGCGGCAATTTTTTCCAGACCGGTTTCATCCACCTTTGACAGGACGATATTGCCGGACTGGTCTTTTTTAAATCCACCTGCCTCATCCGGTATGGGAGCGCCTTCTCGATTTCCCACACCAATGCAGAAGATCTTTATGCCTTCTTTGGCCATCTGCTGAACTGTGTTTTCCACATCTCCTGATGTGTTCTCGCCATCGGTAATCAGAATGATCGCCTTTTGGGTATCGGTTTCTTTTTCAAAACCCGAGTAGCAGGTCTGGATAGCTGCCTCCAGGTTGGTTCCGCCTGTGGGCAGAAAATCAGGTTCCAGAACCTTTAAAAAAATATTAAAGGCTTCATGATCCAGGGTCAAAGGACATTGAAGGATGGCATTGCCTGAAAAGGCCACAAGGCCTGCCCGATCAGATTTCATCATGCGCAACAGATCAACTATTTCACGCTTGGCCCGTTCAAGCCGGTTGGGGGCAATATCCTGGGCCAGCATGCTTTTCGAACAATCCAGGGCAATCATGATATCCACCCCTCTTTGCTTGATCTTTTCCCATCGAAACCCCATTTGGGGACCAGCCATGGCTGCAATGGCAAAAGCTGATGCCAGGATGATCAGAATCGTTTTAATCCATCGCCGCAAAGGATCAAAGCCGGGAATAATGGATGGCAGCATATCCGGTTGTGCAAATGCCAAAAGAATTTTGTTCCGCTTTAACATGCCATACACCAGGATTGCAGACACCGGCAGCAATATCCACAACAAATTCAATAGATATGGGTTGGCAAATCTCATTTAAGGAATCCTCATAAACCGTGTATTACTCAACAGAAGATGGATTAAAAGAAAAATCAAACCGCAGGCCAGCAGGCCTGGATAAAATTCTTTGTACTCTACCCATTTTTCCACATCCACCTTTGTTTTTTCAAGCCGGTTGATCATCTCATAAATCTGTTCAAGGGCCTGGATATCACCAGCCTGGAAAAAACTGCCGCCTGTATTTTCAGCAATGGTTTTCAATGCCTCATAATCCACATCCACGCGCTGGTAGACATAGCGCTTGCCAAACATCCCGTCCACAAGAAAAGGCGCCTCACCTTTTGTTCCCACGCCAATGGTATAAATTTTTACCTTTCTTTGAACCGCAATCTGGGTGGCATCCTGCCAGGACAGCTCACCGGAATTGCTTTTACCGTCAGTCAGCAAAATAATAATATTGGATTTGCTTTCAATATCTTCCAGACGCTTTAGAGAAATGCCAATGGCATCCCCGATAGCGGTTCTGGGACCTGCCGCCCCGATTTCCAGGCGGTCGAGGATAAAAGAGATGGTATTATAATCCCGGGTCAACGGCAATTGGGTAAAGGCATTGGAACCAAACACCACCATGCCGATCCGATCCCCTTCCCTGGCCATGATAAATTTTCTGACAACGGTTTTAACGGCTTCAAGCCGGGTTACAATCTGGTTATCACGTTTAAAATCAAGGGCCCGCATGGATTCGGAAAGATCCAGGGCCAGAATAATATTCACCCCTTCAGTGGTCACATTGATTTTCTGGTCCCCCCATTGGGGCCGGGCAAGCGCAATGATCAACAACACCAGCGCAACGATTTTAAACACAGGAACCACTCGTGAAAACTTTACCCCAAATGAGTCTGATATCGATTCAAGCCCTTTAAGAGAAGCCACCTTGATATGACCCTGCCCCTTACGCTTGAACCGCATGACAAGGGCTGGAACCACAAATAACAGCAACAACAGAAAAAGAGGGGATGCAAATCTGAACATCAGCTGTCCTCCTGCTGTTTTTGGGCTGCAGTATCCAGATCCGCCTGAATCTTTTTAATCACATCCTTGACCATTGAAAGATCTTTTGAGGTCCGACTTTTTTCAGGGCTGATTCCTGCATATTTAATGGGGTCTGTGTCATGCTGAAATTGCGTTATGGTATGTTTGATCGTATTATCGATATTCAAAGGTTTTATGTACCGGATAAATTCCTGGGACGTCATTTCCGAGGCATTGATGTTAAACGTACCCCCGATATATTTTCTCAGAATCAAGGTCAGGTTAAAATAGAACAACCGGGGATGATTCATAGAATCCATGCCCAGCCTGTCCAGTTCTTTCATGGCCGCTTCATAGGGCGGCAGGGGTTTTGGAAGACCAATTAACCCCTCTTTGGCCTGCCTTTTTTCCAACCATTTTCTGACCAGAAAAAACAAAAGCGCACACAGCAGAACTCCGGCCAATACCATAAGGATGATTTTTATCATCATGGGGTCCAGCCCCACCAGTACCGGGGGTCGTATGCCGTGGATATCCTGCATTTATCGGATTCGCCTTTCCCTGAGCCTGAAATATTGCAACAGGGTATCAGATACTGATGCGCCGGTATCCAGTTCAATCACATCACTTCTGGCTTTTAAAAACCTGTCCTGTGTCTGCTTGAAATCAGAGGCTTTAACGGCTGAAAATGCCTGACGTGTCCGGGCATTATACCCATCAAACACCAGTTCTTTTCCGGTTTCAAAATCTGACAGGGTGATCACCCCTTTTTGCGGCAGATGCAGACTGCCCTGATCATAAATCATCACACCGATAATTTCATGTTTCTGCCGGAGTGTTCGAAGACTTTTTAAATACCCCTCATCCAGAAAATCAGACAGGATAAAAACAAAGGTTCTTTTGTTGGAGATCTTGCCCAGATAATCCAGGGCTGCTGAAATATTGGTGCCTGTTCCCTTGGGAACAAAGGTAAAAATCTCTTTTATCACCCGCCAGATATGGCTGGTTCCTTTTTTGGGCGGGATATATTTTTCCACCTGGTCTGTAAAAAAAATAACCCCGACCTTGTCGTTGTTTTTAATGGCATTAAAAGCCAGGACTGATGCCACTTCAGCCACCCGCTCCAGCTTTGCTCCGAAAAAAGTTCCGAACTTAAGCGAGGCACTCATATCGATGAGCAGCATCACGATGCTTTCGCGCTCTTCAGTGTACAGTTTTACAAAGGTTTTTCCAAGACGGGCCGATACCTTCCAGTCGATGGTTTTTACATCATCACCGGCACAGTATTCCCGTACCTCTTCAAACTCGATCCCAGACCCTCTGAAAACAGATTTATACTGACCCGCCATAATACTGTTAACGGTTCGGCTGGATTTTATATGGATACGTTTGATTTTTTTAATAATATGCGCAGGAATCATCCTTGGCCTCCCTTTTTAAGGGACTTCAACTGAATCAAAGAGCGTTCCGATGATATCGTCTGTTGTGATATCCTCGGCTTCGGCCTCAAAACTTAGAATAATTCGATGACGTAAAACATCCGGTCCCATCAGTTTAATATCCTGGGGCGTGATATAGGCCCTGCCGGATAAAAAAGCATTCACCCGGGCAGCTTTGGCAAGAAAAATAGTGGCCCTGGGAGATGCGCCGAATTCAATATAATCACCCACTTTCATACCGTATTTTTCCGGCTGGCGGGTGGCAAAAATCAGATCCACAATATAGTCTTTGAGTTTTTCATCCACATAGATCTGATCAATCAAAGCGCCCATCCGGGCAAGCTGTTCACACGTAATCACCGGATTGACGGTTTCCCGGACCTGGAACCCGTTCTTTTTTAAAATTTCAAGTTCCTGGGCTTTACTGGGATAGTCGATCTTCACTTTGAGCATGAACCGGTCCACCTGGGCTTCAGGCAAAGGATAGGTGCCTTCCTGTTCAATGGGGTTCTGGGTGGCCAGAACCAGGAATGGAGACGGCAGGGCATAAGTTTGCCCCCCTATGGTCACCTGTTTTTCTTCCATGGCTTCCAACAGGGCTGACTGAACTTTAGACGGTGCCCTATTAATCTCATCGGCCAGAATAATATTGTTGAACAACGGTCCTTTGCGGGTGATAAAATCTGAGGTTTTGGGCCGGTAGATTTCGGTTCCGGTCAAATCTGCCGGCAACAGGTCCGGTGTGAACTGAATTCGTTTAAATCCGGCCTGGACTGCTGAAGAAAGCGCTTTTACCGCACTGGTCTTGGCCAGTCCCGGCACGCCCTCGATCAACACATGACCGCCGGTTAAAAGCCCGGTCAGCATGCTGTCCACCAGTTTTTCCTGACCCACCAGTTCTTTTGCAATTTCCTGTCGAATGCTGTTGATCAGCAGATGATTTTTTTCAATGGCTTGTTTGATCTCTTCCATACTCTTTTATCCCTGAATCGGTTGGGTTTGAATCCATCATGATCCGGACCAAACCATTGGTTTAAAATTAAATGATACCCAATATAATCTTATGAAAAAAGGTGTCAAGGATGAAACAGGAAATTTAAAAACCCAGAGCTTGTTACTTGTCGACCAGTTGCGCTGTATATAAAGCAGCGGTCATTTTGACCAGTTTTATAATATGTTCTCTGATGGCTTTGGGATCTTTTTGCGGATAATTTCGAAAGGTCATCAGGATGCCGTCAAGAGAACCGATTAATGCCTGGGAATAAAGCCTGGCATATTCTTTTTGAACACCATGTCGGAGTAAAAGTTCTTCCAGAAGATCAAAAAAAATTTTGGTCACTGAACCGAACTTACCCACAGCCGGGGTTCCAAGACCATCTTTGAGCATCAAATAGGTCATCATCTGAAAGGTTGATTCATGCTCGTTGAGATGGTCCACAAACGCAATGGCAAACTCTTCGATGCTGGCAGGCTCATCTTTTTGAACCATTTTTTTAAAGGCTTTGCTGGCAGAGTTAATCTCCTGAATAAAGGCTTCGGTAAACAACTCTTCCTGGCTGGGAAAATACCGATATATGGTAGCAGGCGAAATCCCTGCTTCATTGGCCACTTCCCTCATGCCCACTTCATAGAATGGTTTTTTAGCAAAAAGAGCCAGAGCGGAATCAACCACAATCTGTTTTCTTGTTTCTTTTTCTTTTTCTTTTAATTCTGCAAACTTTGATTCTGCCACGGATATAAAACCTTTTTTATCTCTGAAAATTAATGATGCCCTTGTCTATAGTATGCACGACAACAAAAATCAAGCCTAACATCGCAATTTAATACCCAAAAATTCATGTTTTTATCAGGCAATTTTTTCAATTACCTCTCAATGTTCCTGGTTTTTCCATTTTAATCCTTTCCACAGGCCGTCCTTCGAGCATAATTTATTTGCTTGCCTGACATATTGACGATTCATCCGGCAATTGATATAAACACATCTGAATAGAAAATAAATTTAACAATGAATTAAACGATATCATGATGCAAAAATTTATTAAACGGGATATGTTTGACTTTGAAATCGGTTATTTGACCAAGAGCCCGTGCATTGAGTGTAAAAAAAAATCCTGTCTGCCCAAATGCCATCAAGAGTGTATCATCCTGGATAAAATCCAGACCACCCTTGCAAAAGGAATCTCAACCCAGGCATCATCCTACCGAAGCTGATTGATGACCCAGGCACCTGATCCAGTATCCAAAAGCCTGACCGGAAAATATCTTTCAAAACCCTTAAAAAAACAGCTTTCACCTTTGAAAACCGATTCCGGTTTTACGCTTGCAAAAGCCATTGCTTCGGGGCTGAAAAATCCAGACTCAGCCATTGGCCTTTATGCCGGGGATGCCCAGTCTTATGACCTATTTGCCCCCTTATTTGACCCCATTATTGATGAGTATCATCAATTTTCACCTGACCGGATTCATTTAAGTGATTTCACCCCCGTTGCCCTGCCCTGCCCTGACCCTGACAATCAATATATTCTGTCCACACGGATACGGGTGGCCAGAAACCTTCAAGGATTTAATTTCCCCTGTCACATGAGTTTAAGCCAGCGCAGAAAAGTTGAATCAACCATTATTTCGGCCCTCAGCAAACTGACCGGTAATCTGAAAGGGACCTATGTGTCACTTGAACGAGACAGTCAGCAACTGATCAGCAAACTTGATCAACAAGGACTTGTCTTTAAAAAAGGAGACCGGTTCCAGGATGCGGCCGGTATCAATACGGATTTTCCAAAATCCCGGGGTGTTTTTTATTCCCATGATTGTTGCTTCAGAGTATGGGTCAATGAAGAAGATCATTTAAGAATCATGAGCATGGAAAAATCATCCGATATTGCAGGCGTTTTCAACCGTCTCAGTCAGGGATTAGCTGTTTTACAGCAAACACTTGAATATGCCTGGAACCCGCATTTGGGGTACCTGAACTCCTGCCCTACAAACATTGGAACCGCCATGCGGGCCAGCGTTCATATCCGGTTAAAAAACCTTGAAAAAGAACCAGACCGTCTTGAACAGATTGCCAGACAATACCATCTCCAGATCCGGGGAACATCAGGGGAAAAAACAAAGGTTGAAGGTGCTGTCTTTGACATCAGCAATTGTCAGCGGCTGGGAGTCACAGAATCCATGATCGCAAACACGCTTTATTCAGGGGTCCTGGCCATCATCGCGGCTGAAGAAAAATCAGGGCAGAACTTTATCAAAAATACCGGCACCCATGAACACCAGCATGGATAAATTAACAATTGCAAAAACAAAGGACAGGGTGACCCGTTCCTGTCTGAACACCAGCATGGTCACTGGAAACAATATGCCAGTGGCATTCACGGCACACAGTCCTGCCAGCCAGGAATGATCAATTAATCCGTTCATCAACAATAAAAAAATGGCAAGACTGTAAAGACTGGTCCAGATCAGAATCTGAAGCTTGATCTCCTGTTGCGATAGCAAATCTGTAAAACAGGGGAATCTATCAACGCCTGATTTTAACAATTGACAGCCCTGGGTTCTCAACTCAATAATAAAAAAATGCGGTACCTGCCAGAGACCCAGAATCATCATGATGATTATCATACCAGGATCAAAAACAGGCCTGCCTGTGGCACTCCAGCCGATCAATACAGGCAGCATGCCGCTGATCGTTCCGGGAACAATGGCCAGCAGGGTTCTTTTCTTTAATGGCGTATATAGACCATTGTAAGCCACAACAGCCAAAACCCCTCCCAGAAAACAAGGCCATGATGCCAGACTGAACAACCCTGCAAGACCAGCAACAATCATAATAAAACAGATCAGCCCGGCATGATGCAGGGGAACTTTTTTTTGTGGCAGGCTGCGATTGGCTGTCCGTAAAAATGCACGATCATATTCCCGATCCTGGATATTATTAAGAACTGCAGACCCCATTGCCAGAACCAGAACAAACCCGCCGATCAGCAGCGCGATATATGAAAAACGGCCTGAAGCCATCACATACCCCAATATTGAGGCAAGACCGATATACAGGCACAAGTGCAGTTTTAATATCTGAAAATAATCTTTTATTCCTGAAAAATCCTGAACCCCAGCACCGGGATATGAATAAACTTTATTACCACTCATCTTCTTCTTTCAACCATTTTTCATATTCTTCCTGGGACACCACCTTGAGCACGCCGGTCATATCAGCATGACCTGAACCGCAAAATTCCGTGCACTGAAAAAAATATTCTCCTTTTTTTTCCGGTAAAAACCAGGCATAGGTGTTGATCCCGTTCACTGCATCCACCTTCACCCTGAATGCCGGGATAAACATACTGTGAATGGCATCTACTGAGGTAATATTCAATTTTACAGGGGTATTCACCGGCACCACCATCTCGTTTTCCGCCTCTTTGTCATTGGGATAATAAAAAAGCCAGGAAAAAGACTGGGCCGTGACTTCAATTTCAAGGGCGCCATCCGGCACATTTCGAAGACCGGTATACGAATGCCAGCCAGAAACAAACATGGTCAGCGCAATAAAGGTGGGCACCACCACCCACACGGTTTCAAGTATCCAGTTGCCCCGGATATCGGATGGTATCGGATGGTTACTTCGTCTGTAACGAACAACAAACCATATCATGACAATGGTAATGGCAAACAAAAAAACAAAGGAAAATCCGATAATATAATAAAATGACTGATCCACCAGGGTAACTGGATTTACAATATTATTCATTTTTATTCCTCATCTGAATGCAACATCAAAAAATGTAAAACTGATCATAATGCCCAGAAAGAAAATCGTGCCCAGAAAAGACCAGGCCAACACCTTTCCCTCAAATTTCATGTGCATGAAATACAGCAGAACCAGCGCTCCCTTGCACGAAGCGATTAATAGTGCAATCCAGACATTAAACAGCCCAAGGTCCAGATAGGACACCCCAACCGTAATACCGGTCAAAACAAAAAGTACCAGAAGAATCTTAAAAAGAGTTCCATATTCGAAAACATGGGAAGGTGTTTTATTTTCCATGAGCCATGCCTCCTAAATAACCAAATAAAACAGCGGGAATATAAATATCCAGATCAAATCCACCAGGTGCCAGTAGAGCCCTGAGTTTTCCAGCAGGGCAAACCGGTCATGGGTGATTTTATGTTTCCAGACATACACCAGACTGACCAGCAGGAGTGTCAGACCAATGATGATATGAATCCCGTGAAGACCGGTAATCACATAATAGAGCCCGAAAAAAATATTCTGTCCGCCCGGCCCGTCCACCAGTTTATCTGAATTTGGGAAAATCCCCAGATCGATCTTATGGCGCCACTCAAAATACTTGTTGATCAAAAATACCAGGCCGCAGAAAATGGCAATGGATAGTCCGGTCATGGCTGTTTTTCTGTCCTGTTTTTGGATAGCGGTGATGGCTGCGGCCACGGCAAAGCTTGAAACCAGAAGGATAACCGTATTCACCACGCCAAAGATCCGGTTCAACTCTTTGCCGCCCTCAATAAACTCATCCGGATACCGGTTAAAATAAACCGCATACAGGACAACCAACCCTCCAAAAAGAATAATCTCCGTATAAAGAAAAAGCCACATGCCCAGCTTTTTGCCGGCTTCATCTGAATGTTGGGACATCTATTCTCCTTTATTGTTTTTTATCATGGGTCTTGGCCTTTTCTTCATCCATCGTCTCTTCCAGTAAAGCATACCGGGCAACAACCCCGGTAAAATCATATGGATACACCAACACCTCAGGCTCTGTTATAAAATTATACAGCGGTGGCGGCGACGGTGTCTGCCATTCAAGGGTTGTTCCTCCCCATGGATCGGATGAAGCATTTCTGGGCCCTTTAAAAGAGAGCAGCAGATTGATCACCATCAAAAAGATTCCGATGATCATAAAGACTGCGCCAAACCCTGCAAAAAAATTAAGGCTTTCATACTGGGGCAGATAATCAAAATATCGTCTTGGCATCCCCTGCAGCCCTGCAATAAACATGGGAACATAATGAAACATGAACCCGCCGGTTAAAAGGATGCCACCCGTGTAGGCCCGCTTAAAATTATACATGCGGCCGAACATTTTGGGCCACCAGTAGTGAAGGGCTGCAAAAAAAGCAAACCCGGTTCCACCAAACATAACAAAATGAAAATGCGCCACCACAAAATGGGTATCATGCACATGGATATCGGTTCCGGCTGCCCCCAGAACCAGGCCGGTCAGCCCACCCACACTGAACAGATAGATAAAGCACAGGGACAAAAACAAGGGCGGGGCCATCTGGATTGACCCCTTATACAGCGTTGACACCCATGAAAAAACCTTAATCGCCGAAGGGATGGCCACCACAAAGGTTAAAAAAGAAAACACAAAAATAGCGGTGTCGCTCATGCCGCTGGTATACATGTGGTGGGCCCATACCAATGACCCTGCTATGGCAATGGCCATGGAGGATACCACGATCGCCTTGTAACCAAAAATTGATTTTCTTGAAAAAACCGGAATAATTTCCGAGATCACTCCCATAGCGGGCAGGATCATGATATAAACGGCTGGATGGGAATACATCCAGAACAGGTGCTGATAAAGGATGGGATCACCCCCCCTGGACGGATCAAACAAGCCTACACCCAGATACCGTTCAATCATGACCAACAATAAGGTGATGGATATCACAGGGGTTGCCAGAAGCTGAACCCAGGAGGTTGCATACAAAGACCAGGTAAACAAGGGAATCTGCATCCAGCCCATTTCTTTTTTTCGCATCCGGTGAACCGTTGTGATAAAATTCAAGCCCGTGAGCATGGACGCCATACCCAGCACAAATGCTGCAAACACGGCAGTTGAAACATTGGTGTGGGTGGAGATTGAAAACGGCACATAAAAGGTCCAGCCTGTATCTGGGAATCCGTCTGAAAACAAAGAAACAATTGCGATAAACCCGCCCAGCATATACAGATACCAGGACAGAAGATTGAGTTTTGGGAAAAAAACATCATCCGCACCAATCTGTATGGGCAGCATAAAATTACCAAAAATAGCCGGCAGAGCAGGGATGATAAACAAAAAGATCATGATCACGCCATGAAGCGTAAAAACAGAATTATAAATTTCAGCGCCCATCACGGTTTCACCAGGGAACATGAGCTCCAGACGGATCAGGCCCCCCAGTAAAATGCCCAGTAAAAACCAGAAAAGGATGGCAAACAGATACATCAGCCCAATCCGTTTATGATCCGTAGTGATCAGCCAGGACCAGATTCCTTTATATTTTGCAGGAGCAGGGGTTTCAAAAAATGATTTTACAGCTTCCATAGGCGCCTCACAAACCTTTAAGAATATTTAGAGATAAGGGGATCACGCAACCTGTATCATGAGACAATCTTGTCTTTTTTTTGCCTGACTCTTTTAGACGGATACAACAAGAATATAACAAACCCAAGCAAAAGAATTAAAATTGCCGTTCCTGTAATCCTGAAAACTTTAAACACATAGGTTTTATTCTCTGGATCAAAATCAAAGCAAAAGGACAATACCCCCCGTTTGATTGACACACCGATTTCTCCTCTATCGGCCTCAACCAGGGCCATTCCAAGATCAAACGCAAGAAAATTAGGCCCATACAGATACCGGGTAATCTTTCCATCTTTGGCAAGAACGATCAGCGCAGACGGATGAACATACAGATGTTTTTCTTTTTTGATAAAATAATAGCCTAAAGAATCGGTCAATTTTCGGATATTTTCGCTGTTCCCGGTCAGATAATACCAGTTTTCCAAAGGAAATTGCCGTTCAATCAAATTATTGTAATTTTGCTTGGACGTTTTTGCAACCAGGGAATCTTCATCATCGTCAAAACTTAAGGTCACGACATTGAAATCCTTTCCCGGCACCTGACCGACAAGATTCAAAGCTTTGGCAAGATCAGCCTGCAAGAAACTGCACACAGACGTACAGGTAAAATAAACCGGCAGAATCACAACGGGTTTATCAAACAGAGTTTCAAGCTTAATATTTTTACCGTTTTCGTCTTTAAAATAAACATCCAGTGCAGCCATTTTCCCCAGCTGCTCTTCAATCTTTACCTGCTGTGACAGTTCCGGTTCTTGTGCCCCGGCTGCCATCATCATTTTAGCATGATGACTGCTGTCATGCCCTTCAGGCTTTTTTTCTTCCAGGCTTTTTTCAGGCGTTGCGACCGTAACATCAGGAGTGTTTTTCATTGCGCCGGGATTGCCCGGCATCTGTTTGTCCTGGCCCAGTCCTGCTGGGACAAAAAAAACAGATGCCATAAAGAAAATCACAAAAAACTGCCATGGTCTATTCTGATGCATTATTTTATCTTCTTGCTCTCTCCTGTTGAAAGATCGATATCATAGACAGTTCGATAGGGGTGCCGGCTTTTAAACGAGTCTTGCCCAGCACCATAGGCCAGCATGATCCGGGTTATACCGGAGGAATTAATGGGTTTGTCCCATTTTTCATCCGCTTTCAAAGGCAGTGTGAACGAGATGGTGGTGATCCCGCCCTCTTCTGTTCCCGAAGGATTGAGCACATTATTTTTTCCTCCCAGTTCTTCATCACTGGTATGGCCTCTTTTTCTATCGCCATAGTGATCTTCCACTTTAAATTGACCGTCTTTCACTGCACCGATAATGATGTTGGCGCCCTGCATGGCATCTTCAGGATCAAACCCGATGGCCACCCATCCCGTGGTTTCGGCTGAAAGCATCACGTGGATATTTTCGCCTTCAACAGTCCATGAAAACTGCATGTTTTTCACTTCCAGCTTATGCTGATACTCCATGGCCGAGGCTGAAAATAAAAACAAAACCATTGATAAAAACACAGCCATCCATATTGAACCTATTTTTTTCATTTTTTTCTCCTTATTTATCCGTATTGTAACTCACCACCTGAAAAACCAAGTCCGATTGCGATCAAAACCGCAAAAAGATACAGGAATGTCTTATTGTCCAGTTTGGGATTTTCAGGATCATCGTTTAAAGCAATCACTGCCATCACAATGGTCAAAGCAGCAGCCAGAATCATCTTTAAAATGATCAAAAACTCCCATTGCCCGGCATAGGTGTGCTGCCAGTCCAGAACGCCTGCAAAAACAGTGGGAATAATCCCCAGCAAACCCAGAATAACGCAATGATAGCCTGTTTTTGCAAGAAGTTTAAATTTAGGGAGCAAAGATGTCAGGCGGAATGTAACTGCGCCCATAACCATTCCCATGGGGATATGCGTCAAAGCAGGATGCAATGGATGTTTGAATCCGATTGTGTTTAAAAAATCAAAAATCATTTCTGTCATGGTGTCACCTTTTGTTATTAAATTGTTTTGCTGATGATAGATAAAGCAAATCCTGTGCCCGGATTTGTTGAATCTGACTTTTGCTGTTCATTGTCAACCGTTTTAAAAAAATATCAGGCATTTGTCTGCCACTGAAAGCCTCATACTCAAATGACCTTCTGTATTTAATACGGCTACACCATTTACAAGTCAAGAATTTTAACAGCGCCTGCACAAGATAGCCCGGATATTCGGGATAGACTGGCTAAAACACCAGCACCAGTCTCTTTCGGACGTTGGTGTTTTGTTTTCTTAAAGATCATGCCCGGCCAGATAATTTCATTCATTCTTGGGATTAAGGCTTGACTTGCTTTTATTATTCCAATAAAAAACAGTTAATACTAAGGTGCTACTGTTTATAGAAACAATCACCGTTAATGACAATGTCAATTGTGAATCAGGAGAACTTATGAAAAATAAAAAGTATATTTTATCAGAGCAGGATATGCCTCGAAGATGGTACAATATCATGGCAGACATGCCCACCCCCATGGAGCCTCCACTCCATCCGGGAACCGGCCTGCCCTGTGGTCCGCAAGACCTGGCCCCCATTTTCCCCATGAACCTGATTGAACAGGAAGTCAGCACTGACCGGTGGATTGATATCCCGGAAGAAGTTCTGGACAAATATGCAATCTGGCGACCAGCGCCCCTATTTAGGGCACACAACCTTGAAAAAGCGCTTGGTACGCCTGCAAAAATTTATTTTAAAAATGAGGGCGTCAGCCCGGCCGGCAGCCATAAACCCAACACCGCCATTGCCCAGGCCTATTACAATAAGATAGCCGGAACCAAAAAAATCGCCACTGAAACCGGAGCTGGTCAATGGGGCAGCGCACTTGCCATGTGCTGTTCTTTTTTTGGTATTGAATGTAAAGTGTTTATGGTTAAAATTTCTTATAACCAGAAACCCTACCGCCGCCTGATGATGGAAACCTGGGGAGCCAATTGTATTGCCAGCCCGAGTACTGAAACCCAGGCCGGGCGAAGTATCCTTGAAAATGACCCAGATTGTCCGGGAAGCCTGGGCATGGCCATCAGTGAAGCTGTTGAAGCGGCTGTCACAACACCTGACACAAAATACGCCCTGGGCAGCGTATTAAATCACGTCATGATCCACCAGAGTATTATCGGCCTTGAGGCCATAAAACAAATGGAAATGGCTGGGGATTACCCGGATATCATTATCGGCAGTGCTGGAGGCGGCAGTAACTTTGCCGGGCTTGCAGCTCCGTTTGCAAGGGACAAAATCAATGGAAAAAATATTGATATTATTGCTGTAGAACCTGCATCCTGCCCCACTCTGACCCGGGGACCCTTTGCTTATGATTTTGGTGATACCGTTAAAATGACACCCCTGCTGCCCATGCACACCCTGGGGCACAATTTTGTTCCCGCACCCATCCATGCCGGTGGTTTACGATACCATGGCATGGCTCCCATTGTCAGCCAGCTGGTATTGGACGGGATTGTCCGGCCAGCCGCTGTCAAACAGATGGCAACCTTTGAAGCAGGTATGATCTTTGCCCGATCTGAAGGATATATCCCGGCACCTGAATGCAACCATGCCATTGCCATGGTTATCCAGGAAGCGTTAAAAGCCAGAGAAGACGGCAAAGAAAAAGTCATTCTGGCCAACTGGAGCGGCCATGGTCTGGTGGATATGGCTTCCTATGAATCATATTTCAGGGGCAACCTGTCCGATCATGAGCTACCCCAGGAAATGATTGACAGTGCGTTAAAGGATCTTGAATCTCTGCCAAAGCCCAGACAGAAAACACAAAAGCAATAATACAATACCCTGCGGCGGTGCCGGCCAGACATGCCGACACCGTCGCAGGTTATTTTAAACCCTTTTTTACAGAAACTGCGATTTAAAAATGAACACACCGCCGGATCAAATACCCCAAGACCCTCCTGACAAATCATTTACGATCCGATGTCCACGACTGGGCCATCAAATCTATTTTGCCTATTGCAAATCTGAAAATTACGGGCTACCCTGTTTTAAAACCCTTGACTGCTGGCACCTTTATTTTAATGTTCATGCCTATCTGAAAGCTACCCTGACACCAGAAGCGTTCGATAAAACCTTTTTAAACACCAGCCCGCCGAAAATTTTTTCGTTGCTCGATTTAATTGAACAGGCCAAAACGCCCAAGAAACCCTGACAAGGTCAAAACCTTCTCAAAAGCAGGAATTCAACGAATTGATCCATTTAAATCAGGTCGACATCCACTCAGACGCATTTCCGGTTACCGATGCGTATCCCTTTAACCTGAATATTTTACAAACCACAAAAAGTCTTGATTTTACCGATACCATCACCTTTTGTATCGGTGAAAACGGCACGGGAAAATCGACTTTTTTAAAAGCCCTTGCACAACGCTGCGGCATCCATATCTGGCAGAACGAATTCAATATGAGGATCGAAAAAAACCCGCATGAAGAACATTTGTATCAATTTCTTTCCCCCGCATGGAAAAACGGACCGGTTAAAGGGTCATTTTTCTCTTCCCAGATTTTTTCCTGTTTTGCCCAGAATCTTGAAGAATGGGCGGTCAATGATATCAATATGCTGGATTTTTTCGGCGGCAAGTCCCTGATCACACAATCCCACGGCCAGTCCCTGATGTCATATTTTAAATCCAGGTATACCATTGAGGGTTTATATTTTCTGGATGAACCCGAGACCGCCTTGTCTCCATCCTCTTTGATTCAATTGCTCAATCTGCTCAACAAGTTCAATCAAACAGGCCGGGCCCAGTTTATCATTGCCACACATTCGCCCATTCTGCTTGCCTGCCCGGACGCACGGATTTATACCTTTAATACTGAAAAAATTGAACCGATCGCATACAAAGACACTGATTATTATAAAATCTACAAACAGTTCATGGCCCATCCGAATCAATTCATGACATAATTTAGGATACTTGGAGTCTTTGAATTTTATCTGGAGTGAAACGATTGTATGAAAAGGCCGCTTATCACAAAAAAAAGCCCGACACAGGTGGAATAAAAAATCGTTTCCCCCACAAAAAAATGAATCAAAATCAGAGAGCCAAAAGGTGCTATAAATATCAGGTTGGCGATCCTGGCCGCATTGGCAGTCAGTTTTAATGCCAGCAGCCAGAGGACAAAGGCCAGTCCCATTTCAAAAATACCAATATACACTGCACCGGCATACCCTGCCATGGGCAGTTGCCCAAACTCCTGAAAAAAAAAGATATACAATGCGATAAAGGGTAGCGCGCAAAAAAAGTTAAGAAATAATCCAAGCACAGGATCTCTTTTATCTTTGGTGTTTAAAATCCAGTATAAGGCCCAGATAATTGTGGAAATCAAGGCCAGTCCAACGCCAAGGGGATTGTCAAACTCAAGGGAAAAGATATTTCCCCGGGTGGCTATGACCAGTACACCGCAATAGCTCAAACCAATGGCCAGCCATTGGCGGCCGCTCACTTTCTGGCCCAGCAATGGAATGGACAGCAAACTGAGTGTGATGGCCCAGGTGTAATTAATAACCTGAGCCTGTTGGGCGGGCAGCAGATCGTAGGCCTTAAACAGGATCAAATAGTAAGCAAACGGATTGAGCAGCCCAAACCCAATGGAGCTGATCCAGTCTTTTTGTGTCAGTTTTCTCAAAGTATGCCATTTGTCTTGAAACCCAAGGACAATAAAAAGTACCAGAGTAGAAACAAGGGAAGAATAAAACAATAATTGCTCCGGGCTGATATATCGCAAGGTGATTTTACTGGCACTGGCAATCGTTGACCAGCAAGCGATTGTAGCCAGGGCGAAACAATAGGATTTGGTCTGGTTTGTCATATTTTTTAATTTTTATAAATGGTTAACAATACAGCGGTTAAAATGAGGCCTGCGCCCATATAGCCGGAAATAGAAAAATATTCGCCAAAAAAAATATAGGCCATGATTGATGCCACAACCGGTTCCAGGGTGGCGACAAGAGATGCTTTCCCCGCTTCAAGGGTTCTTAAACCACGATAATAGCAGATATTGGCTATATAGGTTGAAAAAAAGGAAACCAGAATAAGCGCAAGCCAGGCCACTTTTGTTTTCTGAGCAAATTCAACAAAGGGAAGGATGCCAAGAGCACCAATGGGCAGCATCCAGCAAAACAGGGTGGCGCTGGTGTATTTTTTTGAAAAATATTTGCCAATGGTATAGTAGAGAGAATAACACACCCCTGAGATCAGACCGGCCAAGCTGGCAAACAGCCCAAAACTTTTGTGTTCTGCATTTCCACTGGATTGAGAGATAAAAAACACACCCAGAATGACCAGGCAGACTGAAATGGTTTTTAACAGCGTTATTCGTTCCTTATAGATAAAAAACGAAAAGACAATCACCCAGGCCGGGGCCGTGTATAGCAGTACAGAGGCAAAGGCTGCACCTGAAGTTTTAACCGCAAACTGGTAGGACACATAAAACAAAGATATGCCAAGCAGAGAAAAAACAATCAGCAAAGGGATATCTTTTTTTTCAATGTGAGCCTGGTGTTGAACAACAGCCTGGGTACCAAAACAACTCCAGGTTAAAATGGCGCGCCAGAAAGCGACCTCCATGGGGCTGATTCCCTGTAAAAAGGCGAGTGCTGAAAAAATACCGATCAATCCCCACGCAACAGCTGCACAGATAATAAAAAAATAACCTGATATCATAGAATAAGAAAGCTCAGGACATCCCGAGATACGCTTCCTGGACTTCCGGGTTGCTGCGCAGATTGGCAGCAGTATCGGTCACTGTGATTTCTCCTGTCTGCAGAACATAGCCGCGGTGGGCAATAGACAAAGCCATGAGCGCATTCTGCTCAACCAGCAGTATGGTTGTTCCCTTGTCATTGAGAACTTTTATGGTATCAAAGATAAGCTCAACCAGGATTGGGGCAAGCCCCATGGACGGTTCATCAAGCATTAGCAGGTGCGGATCCATCATCAAGCCCCGGGCGATGGCAAGCATCTGCTGTTCGCCACCGGAAAGGGTCCCGCCGAATTGATTGGTACGCTCCTTTAACCGTGGAAAAAGAGAGAATCCATATTCCATTCTCTCTTCAATAAGCCTTGAATCCTTGACTGTATAGGCACCCATCTCCAGATTCTCTTTAACTGTCAGCATCGGGAAAATACCCCGTCCTTCAGGAACATGAACCATTCCCGAAGCAACGATTTCATGGGGTTCTTTTTTTGAAATATCATTTCCTTCAAAGACCACCCTGCCTTTTTTGGGATGCATCATTCCTGAGATGGTTCGAAGTGTCGTGCTTTTCCCGGCCCCGTTTGAACCGATAAGGGTAACAATTTCACCCTCGTTGACATTGATGGAGATATCTTTAATCGCATGAATATGCCCGTAATAACTGTGAATATTTTCAAGGGTCAGAAGGCTCATTATCGTTTCTCCTCGTGCTGATTTGCTACTGCGCCGCGTCCCAGATAAGCCTCAATGACTTGAGGGTTGTTCCGGATCTGTTCTGGTGTTCCCTCGGCAATTTTTTCTCCATAATCCATCACACAGATATTCTCGGAAATATTCATCACAACGCGCATATCGTGTTCAATCAATAGAATGGTAATTCCCATATCATTTCTGATGCTGCGAAAAAGTTCAACAATCTCATCGGTTTCCTGGGGGTTCATTCCTGCTGCCGGCTCATCCAGAAGCAAAAGCAACGGCTCTGCAGCAAGGGCTCTTGCAATCTCAAGCCTTCGCTGGTAACCATAGGGCAGGTTCTTGGCCAACTCGTTACCAACGTTCTTAAGACCGACATAGTGCATCAGTTCAACCGCTTTGTTTTCTCCGTTTTTTTCTTCGGTTTTGAAAAAGGGCGCCCGCAACAGAGTCTGCAGGGCTGTCTGCCTCAGTTTAACATGCATCCCCACAAGAATATTTTCCACAACTGTCATATCCGGAAACAAACGGATGTTCTGAAAGGTACGGGCTATCCCCCTGGATGCAATTTTATCCGGGGAAAGATTCAGCAAGGATTTACCGTTGAACCTGATCGTACCCAGATTGGGCTTATAAATTCCGGTCAATGTATTAAAAAAGGTCGTCTTCCCGGCACCATTTGGGCCTATGATGGAGACAATCTGTCCTTTTTCAAGAGAAAAGCTGACACCACTGATCGCCTTTAATCCCAGAAAAGTCTTTGTCATATTTTCAATTTCAAGTAACGCCATTGCTGTCCCCTCACATTATCTGGTCTCTTTTTTATCAAGTTTTCTTTTGCGCCGGGCGGCAGGAATCAGACCGGCCGGCCGGAAGATCATCATCAAAATAAGGATCAACCCAAACAGCAGCCGCTGATATTTGGCCGGATCAAGCTGGGTTGACAGATTCTTCCAGGCAAAATTAATGATGGGGATCACGGCATCGCTCTGTCTTAATTCATTAAGATACAAAGAAAAGCCCTGGAGAACCTGGAGATTGAGAATCGTAATGACTGCCGCGCCCAGAATAACGCCCGGGATACTGCCGGCGCCACCCAGGATCACCATGGCCAGAACACCGATGGACTGCATAAAGGAAAAAGACTCAGGGCTGATAAATGTCCGGTTTGCAGCAAGGAGCACCCCCATGATACCAGCAAAAGAGGCTCCCACGGCAAAGGCTGACAATTTTGTTTTTACCAGAGGAATCCCCTGGGCAAGAGCCGCTGTTTCATCCTCCCGAACTGCTGTCCATGCACGCCCCATTTTTGAATCATCAAGACGGCGGGTAACAAAGATGATGACAATAATCACCATCAGGGCCAGAATGTAAAACATCAGGTTATACATATCTGCCGGAGTGGCATCGTGCCCGACTATGGGCTTAAAAACCGTATTGAACCAGTCCACTGCAAACTCCGGCATGGTGGGACGTTGAATCGGTGTTATCCCTTGCGGACCATTGGTAAAATTCAGTGGTTTATCCAGATTATTGGCCATAACCCGGATAACTTCTCCAAACCCCAGGGTGACAATGGCCAGATAATCCCCCCTGACCCGCAAAACCGGAAGACCAAGTAAAACCCCCACAAGTGCCGCAACAATAATGCCAATGATCAAAAATGCATAGAACGCATCTCCAGGCAATAGAAACGGCAGACCAGCGGGTTGGGTTCCCGGAGCAAAATGAAGAATATAATACTGCTGTGATCCAAAAAAAGCCCACAGGTAAGCACCAACCGCATAGAAGGCCACATACCCGAGATCCAGAAGCCCTGCAAACCCGACAACGATATTCAGACCCAGGGCAAGCGCTGCAAATACACTGATCTGGAAAATAACCTCCAGGTAAAAAATATTTCTTACCCCGATGACCGGGATAATCACCAGAGCAAGAATTGCACCCATCAACATCTTAAACCGAACGGTTGTATCGAAAAAATAAAGAGATAGAAAAGAGGTGACAAGAACCAGAAAAGCAAGGTTGGATCTGGGAAGAATAAAGACCAGCACCGTCCCTGCCATAATATGCGCAAGAACCATAAGATAGGGCAGACTCCCCTGATTCAATCTATTGTACAGTTCCTTGAAATAATTAGAAATCATGTGGTTCTCCTATGCTTTCTGACCGACGTTTTTGCCCATCAGGCCCTGGGGCCGGAATATAAGTACCAGTATGAGGATTCCAAAAGCAAAGATATCCTTATATTCGGAACCTGCTGCGCCATCGGTGAAGACCCCCATATAGGAACCGGCGAATGTTTCAAGCATTCCCAGAACAATACCTCCCAAAAGTGCTCCGGTCAGGTTCCCGATACCCCCAAGAACTGCAGCAGTAAAGGCTTTCAGTCCCGGGAAGAAACCGACAAACGGGTCAATTCGGGTAAACTTCAAAGCATAAAGCACACCGGCCGCGCCCCCCAGCATCCCCCCCACCAGGAATACAGTTGAAATAATTTTGTTAACGTTAATCCCCATAAGGCTGGCTGTTGAGCGATCCTGAGCCACAGCCCGCATGGCCTTGCCGATTCTTGTGGCATTAACCAGATAGTTGAGTCCCACGAGCATGAGCACTGCAGCTCCGATGACCATGATGGATTTAACGGAAATCCCCAGGGTGAGTTTTGATGTCCCCATCATAAATTTTCCCAGGATGATACGGGAATCAAAATTACCGAACGTGGGAAAAATTCGGTTAAACTGACCGGTGGTGAGACTCTCGGTTAATCTGATAAGATCCTGGAGCAGAAAAGACACACCGATTGCAGAAATCAAAGGGACCAGCCGGGGTGCCCCCCGCAAAGGACGATAAGCAATCCGCTCAACGCTCACGGCAAGAAAACCTGCGCCAAGCATGCCCGCAATGATCGCCAGGGTCATATAGGCATAGGCCATGGAAAGAGACGCACCAGCCAGGATGCCGGTTTTTTCAAGGGCAATCAGCACCTCTACTCCGACAAATGCGCCCACAGCAAAAATCTCACTATGGGCAAAATTGATAAATTCAAGGACCCCGTAGACCATGGTGTAGCCCAGAGCAATGGCAGCGTACACAAACCCTATGGTCAGCCCGTCTATTATCACCTGGGGCAAATTGATCATGGTATAGGCGTAAAGCGTTACACCATATTTGTCCATAATACTCTCACCGATCATTGTGTGATCAAGGACAAGGGCCAAGGCAATCACAATGGCGGACATGAAAGCGGCACTGCCTACGGAAAAGGCTATCAACTGCCCGATAGGCCTTACAAGTTCATATACATTAATGTATTTCAGGAATTGTTTCATAATCACTCCCTAAAGAAAGAATCGGCCGGCCCTTTGACAATCAAAGGGCCGGGGTAAGCTATTTAGGAAGTTTATTTGGGCGGTTCAATCTCAAGTGTTTTCACAACCGGATTAGAACTCCACAAGGATGGATCTTTTGAATGAACCTGAATAACAAAATAAAGGGCTTTTTCAGGATCACCAATATCATTGAATGTAAAGGTGCCTGTAATACCCTTGAATTGTTTCAGATCGCGTACAGCTTTGGTAACGGCTTCACGGGACGGGATATTGTTCTTGTTGGCTGTTGCAGCATTTTCAATGGCTTTAAGGGCAATCGCCATGGAATCATATCCCTGGGCGGCAAATGGCTGGGGATCAGCATTGTATGCAGCCTTGAAATCTTTTATAAATTTTTCAGTGCCTTTATACACTGTGGCAGGACCGGATACGGTTGAGTAGAAAGTACCGCCGCCGGAAATAAGGGTGTCGCCGCCGATTTTTGCCGCATCTGAAGAGTCAAACCCGTCATCACTGAGGAAAATTCCTTCATAGCCTCTCTCACGGGCCTGTTTGAAAAGAACGGCTGCCTGGAAAGCCATGCCGCCAAAATATACCAGATCCGGGTTGCCGGCAACAACCGGAGACAGCAGGGCATCAAAATTGGCTTTTTCCTCGGTTCCTTCAAAACCCAGAACCTTCATACCGTTTTCTTCTGCTCTTTTCCTGAAAAATTCTGCAATTCCCTGACCATATGCGGTTTTATCATGGACAACAAACACCCGCTTTACGCCTTTGGATTTTGCAAAATCAGCGCCAACAACACCCTGAACGTCATCACGTCCCACGATACGGTTGACTTCCATATATCCGCGGGTCGTTACCTTGGGATTTGTGTTTGCCGGAGAAATATTGGCAAGGCCTGATGTATGATACACTTCAGAAGAGGGAATCTGAACACCGGAATTGTAATGGCCGACAACAGCAAGGATTGCCGGATCAGAAACAATACGTTTGGCATTGGCAACACCAGTATCCGGGTTGGCCATGTCATCAAAAGGAGCCAGTTCAACCTTGAAACCCATATCAGCCAATGGTTTTCCCAGTTGCTCAAGGGCCATTTCAGCACCCCTCTTGATATCCACCCCAACAACCGACTGATCACCGGATAAAGGTGACTGGGTGGCAATTTTAATGGACTTTTCTGCAGACGCTAAACCACAAAATACAAACATCATGATAGCCGCAACTACCATTGAAACAACAGGGATCCTTTGCTTTAACATACTTTTTCTCCTTTAAATTAACGGTTTGTCCTTTAAATTAACGGCATCTTTTTATCTGTTAACCATGTTAACCATCCTGATCATAACTCTTGAGCACGGTACACCAGACTTTTACTTTTAGCTGATTTTTCTTTTTACCACAATTCTTATTTTGCACAAGTAAAAACAATGCATCATTCATTTTTTAATTGATATAGGCGCAAAGGGCCACAAGTGAATCTTGTTGTGTAAATAGAGCAAAAGGCTTGCCAAAAGAAAAACAATGACTGTTTGGAGTGGGGGAAAAAGCATACCGATAAAGGATGACTGGTTTAAAAGGCTTGCGGATCAAGTAGTTGAGACGACTATATTAATTTTATTTTTTTATTACCATGGCTGAAGGATTGAAAAATTCCGGTAAGTTTAATTACCATAGAAAACTGACCATATTGCCCAGGACTAAGAAACAAGGCGCTCAGAGAAAAAAATTAAAAAACCTACCAATGGCAATTTAAAATACCATTGGTAGGGTATGGCTATTAAGGACTCACTCAAGCACGAACACTGTCCATTGCCTGTTTAAATCCCTCAATCGATCCTTTAATCGTTGCATCCGGTACCGCATAGGACAATCTGAAATGTCCCGGGCCCCCAAAACCGGTTCCAGGAACAGCAAGAATCCGGTTTTCTTTTAAAATATCCACAAATTCAATATCATTTTCAATGGGACTTTTTGGAAAAAGGTAAAAAGCGCCCTCAGGCACGGCAATGTCATAACCTGCCTTTTGAAGGCCTTCACAAAACATATCCCGACGTCGTTTATAAATAGACACATCCACAGATACGCCCTGAAGGCGCCCCACCACCTGCTGAAAAAGGGACGGCGCATTAACCACCATCATGGTATTGGTCACCCCCACAGCTCCGGCAATTATTTTTGCATCTTCAGCTTCCGGATGGATGGCCAGATAACCGATCCGTTCACCTGCCAGGGACAATTCCTTGGAATAGGATGTCAATAAAATGGTATGGGGATAAACGCCAAAAACAGATGGCACGTCGACATCATAGACAATACGGCGATACGGCTCATCCGAAATCAGATAAATTCGTTTTCCAAATTTTCGGCTGGCCCGTTCAAGAACAATTCCCAATCCATCCAGTTCTTTTTGAGTATAAACTACCCCGGTAGGATTATTGGGTGAATTGATCAACATCACCCGGGTATTTTCGGTAATGGCTGTTTCAATCGCGTTCAGGTCAAGGTGAAAATCAGACAATGCCGCAACCGGCTTTAAGTTTGCACCTGAAATAAAGGCATATTGATGATATCCCACAAAATATGGGGCAGGAACCAGGATATCCTCGCCTGGATTCATCAAAGCCCGCAGCACATCATTTAATGCACCGGCAGCACCCACGGTCATGACTATGAGCTCCGGGGTCAGGCCGACATTGAATTCTTTATTCAGATAATCTGCCACTGCTTTTCGAACATTGGGAAATCCAGTATTGGGCATATATCCATGGGTCGTGTTTTTGTCATTGATCAGATCAAGCAGGGTATCTTTAACCACACGGGGCGGCGGGACATCCGGATTACCCAGGGAAAAATCGAATACATTATCGGCTCCATACTGTTCCTTCATCAATATCCCCTGTTCAAACATTTTCCGGATCATGGAAGCCGATTCAACCATAGCGACCATTCTATCTGCAATGGGCATTTTATTATTCCTTTATCATTATTCTTACCATCTATATCGTGAGCCAAGCCAATAATGAATAGCATTATCGGTGAGCATTATCAAACAGAGTCGATCAGAGCTTTTCTATAATAATTATCAAAAAAAAAGTCAATTAACTTGAAAACACAAATCTGTTTCAAACTAAAAAAGGCTGGTTTTTGCAAACCAGCCTTTTATTAGAAAAGGAAAAAAGATGAATAAATTTATTATTTAGTATTTGTATATTGATTAAAGCAACTTGTGTGCCATGCTTGGAAGCATTTTAAAAAAAATAAAAAAAGCCTTATTTTACAGGCTGTTATGAAAAACATGCGAATGCCTTATAGATTATTTATCCTTTTTTGAAACCATTTAAGACCTCAATAGTTCAAAAATATGAACTCTTAAAATCAAAGCCTTGGCATTTAAACTTTTAACTGTTTTAAATAATTGCTTTTTTAAAATTATTGGAAAGTTTAAAATTTTGAACTGCCTGGGGATATAAACCATATACCCCCAGGCTATCTGCAATTATTTAATATCGATAAAGGTCGGATTTATACGGACCGTTGATGGGAATCCCCAGATAATCTGCCTGTTCCTGGGTCAATTTTGTCAGGGTGACTGACAGATTTTTCAAATGAAGCCTTGCCACTTCCTCGTCCAATTCCTTGGGCAGTGTATACACTTTTGTCTCAAGATCTTCTTTGGCCAGTTTGATCTGGGCCAGGGTCTGGTTGGAAAAGCTGTTGCTCATCACAAAACTGGGGTGGCCCGTGGCACAGCCCAGGTTAACCAGACGTCCTTCAGCAAGAACAATAATGGACTTGCCGGATTCCAGGGTCCATTTATCCACCTGGGGTCTGATATTGCTCCTCACAGCCTTGGGATTGTTATCGAAATAGCTCATCTCAATTTCATTGTCAAAATGCCCAATGTTGCAGATAATGGATTCATCTTTCATCTGCTCGATATGTTTGCCGGTGATGACATGATAGTTGCCGGTGGCAGTCACAAAGATATCCCCATAAGGCGCTGCCTGTTCCATGGTGACCACGCGATAGCCTTCCATGGCAGCTTGAAGTGCGCAGATCGGATCAATTTCAGTCACCCACACAATAGCGCCATACCCTCTCATGGATGCGGCACACCCTTTGCCCACATCACCATAGCCTGCCACAACAACGGTTTTACCGGCAAGCATGACATCGGTGGCTCTTTTAATCCCATCTGCCAGAGATTCACGACACCCATACAGGTTATCGAATTTGGATTTGGTCACCGAATCATTTACATTAATGGCCGGAAACAGCAGTTCTTTTTTTTCTGCCAGTTGATATAATCGATGAACACCTGTTGTGGTTTCTTCTGAAACTCCTCTGATTTTTTTGGCAATCCTGGTCCATCGTTGGGGCGCATTCTGAAAACTGACCTTCATCCGGTCCATGAGACATTTTTCATCCAGGCTGTGGGTTGGGACATCCAGAAGAGATGGATCTTTTTCAATCTTAACGCCCTGGTGAACATAAAGGGTGGCATCCCCGCCATCATCAACAATAAGGTCCGGTCCTGAACCATCCGGCCAGATCAATGCCTGTTCCGTACACCACCAGAACTCTTCAAGAGTCTCCCCTTTCCAGGCAAATACAGCTGCTGTCCCTTTTTCCGCAATGGCTGCGGCTGCATGGTCCTGGGTGGAAAAAATATTACAGGATGCCCACCGGATATCCGCACCCAGTTCATAAAGGGTGTCAATCAGCATGGCGGTTTGAATGGTCATATGAAGACTGCCCATGATTTTAAGACCTTTTAATGGCTTTTCAACACCATATTTTTCCCTGATGGCCATAAGTCCGGGCATCTCTTTTTCTGAAAGCTGCATATCTTTATGCCCCTCTTCTGCAAGGGCAATATTTTTGACCTTATACTTCAAACTCAGATCAAGATCGATAAACGACGGGTTTTTACTATATTGTACCATGTGACTGCTCCTTTGTTAGTCTGCTTTATTTATAAACATATCAAAATATGTTGATATGTTTGCTGCCCAAGATACAGACAACTGCCTTTCTTGTCAATAAAAAAAAGCCGCCCAAAGCACTTTTACTCAAAGTTCAGGCGGCTTTTTAAAAAAACAGGATCGAAACGACTATAGTCCGGCCAGATCTTTTATCTGGTCAGCGCAATCGATCCTCTCCCAGTAAAAATCAGGGTCTTTTCTTCCAAAATGTCCATAGGCAGAGGTCTTTCTGTAAATGGGGCGAAGAAGATCAAGGGTTTTTATAATGCCAGCCGGCCGCAGATCAAAGACCTGTTTGACAATTTCAACCGCTTTGGCTTCGGAAATTTTCCCGGTTCCCATAAAATCAACCAGCAAAGAAACTGGTTGTGCAACACCAATGGCATAGGCCACCTGAATCTCGCATTTATCTGCTATGCCTGAAGCAACAAGATTCTTGGCAACATATCGCCCCATATAGGATGCGCTTCTGTCCACTTTTGACGGATCTTTTCCTGAAAAACAACCCCCGCCGTGACTGCCTTGCCCGCCATAGGTGTCCACTATAATTTTTCGACCGGTCACACCGCAGTCCCCCATGGGGCCGCCAATAACAAACCGACCTGTGGGATTGATAAAAAATCGGGTGTCGCCGTCCATCATCTCTTCAGGGATCACCTTTTTGATCACTTCTTTGATAATGGCTGCCTTTAGATCATCATAAGATACATCCGGCGAATGCTGGGATGACACAACAATGGTATCCACTCTTTTGGGCTTTCCATTTTCATACTCAATGGTTACCTGAGATTTTCCATCAGGTCTTAAAAAATCCAGCGCCCCGTTTTTTCTGACCTGGGCCAGCCGCTTGGTCAGTTTATGGTCATAGATAATGGGCATGGGCATCAACTCTGGCGTTTCATTGGTGGCAAACCCGAACATCAGCCCCTGATCTCCGGCACCCTGCTCTTTATAAAGCCCTGCGTCTTCATCAACACCCTGGGCAATATCAGCAGACTGCTGGTCAATACTGGTCAGCACCGAACAGGTCTGCCAGTCAAAGCCCATGGTTGAAGAGTTATAGCCAATCTCTTTGATGGTATTTCTGACCACAGCCGGAATATCCACATAGCAGTTGGTGGTGATTTCTCCGGCCACCATGGCAAGCCCTGTTGTAACAAGGGTTTCACAGGCAACCCGACATTTTGTATCTTCTGCCATGATGGCATCAAGGATGCTGTCGGATATGGCATCTGCCACTTTATCGGGATGTCCTTCGGTTACAGATTCAGATGTAAACATGAATGATTGTTTTTCTGACATTGCACACTCCTTTTATCTTGGGATAATCTTTAAATTATCCATGTACTCATTAGAATTAAGATCTTCATTAATAAGGGTTTATTCAAACTTTGTCAATAATCCCGAAGGACATAGACTGCTCTTTTAGCCTTTTTTGATGAAAAAATAAAGTGCTTGACAATTTTCCCATACTTTTTATTCTTTGAAGGCAATTGCATTCAACCATTGTATAAGCCATTGTATAGAAAACAATGGCAAACAACGTTTAAACGATGGAGAAAAAATGTCAGAAAACAAAAAGACCAGAATAACGGGGATCGGTTCTGCACTTGTGGATATTCTGATCAATGAATCAGATCAGTTTTTAACTGACCTTGGAAAAACAAAGGGCGGCATGACCCTTGTAGAAGATCAAGACATCCTGCAAATCCTGTCAAAAACTTTAGACACCCCGGTTGTGGTTCCGGGCGGAGCTGCCTGCAACACCATCGTGGGTGTCGGATGCCTTGGCGGGAAAGCCCGGTTTATCGGGAAACGGGGAAAGGATGCCTATGGCGAAGCCTTTGAACAACAAGTCATCCATTGCAATGTTGAACCCCTTATCTCAATCGGCAACTCGCCCACCGGCAAGGTGTTGTCCGTTGTCACTCCGGATGCCCAGCGCTCCATGTTCACTTTTCTGGGCGCATCCACTGAACTTGCACCTGATTCAATCACACCGGATATGTTCAAGGATACGGCCATTGCCATGATTGAAGGCTATCTGCTTTTTAACCAGGCCCTGATGATGGCAGCCTTAAACGCTGCAAAAAAAGCAGGAGCTCTCATTGCACTGGACCTTGCAAGCTTTGAAGTGGTCAATGCAACAAAACCTGTCCTTGAGGACATTATTAAAGAATACGTAGATATTCTCATCGCCAATGAAGATGAAGCAAAAGCCTATACAGGATTTGATGATGAACAAAAAGCCATTGAACGATTATCTGAAAATGTCTCATATGCCATATTAAAAGTGGGTAAAAAAGGCAGTTATGTCTCACACAATGGCACAATTACCCGCATTGAACCGGTTTGCGGTACCCCCCCGGTTGACACAACCGGTGCCGGAGATCTCTGGGCAGCAGGTTTCCTGTTTGGTCTTGCCCATGGCTTTCCCATAGAAAAATCCGGACAGATCGGCTCTGCCTGCGGATATGAAGTCTGCCAGGTCATGGGTGCTCAACTGCCTGAAGCCGCCTGGAACAGGATAAAAGCCTTGATTTAAAATACAATACCATCTCAATGGTTTTTCTTTGAGGTGGTATCAATCAATCTGTTTTGTCAAAAGCGCTGCAAAGCCCCTTCCTTCAGGCGAAAGAGGATATCAAAACTTTTGTGTTTTGTAGAGCCGGGCCAGTCGTTCAGGAGCAACACCGCACAAAAAAAGGGTCATGAGCATCCAGTTTCTCAAGGTACAAAATAACACGCCTTCTTTTTCCCATCGCCGGGCAGAGGTTAATGCTTTTTTATTGATAAAACCGATCCTTCCTCTATTTTTTTTTATCCGCTGCATCAGATCCACATCTTCCATGATGGGGATGTTTGCATATTGACCGATCAAAAAAAAATAGTCCTTTTTTATAAAAATGGCCTGATCTCCGTAAGGGATACGGGAGATCCTGGACCTGAGCGAAGCAGTTTGTTCAATGATTCGAAACAGTATGTTTTTTTTATCAATGGCCAGATCAAAGGCACCCGCCTGCAGGGATGGGCTTTTCATCATTTCGACAATATCATCCAAACCGCCTTCGGGCAGACAGGTATCACAATGGAGAAACACAAGAATCCGACCCCGAGCCACTAATGCTCCCTGATTCATCTGGTTTCCTCTTCCGGCAGCAGCCGTCAGACAGATCACATCTTTATTATTGATCACACTGATGGTGGACCCATCCGGGTGGCCATCCACCACAAGGATTTCCATTGTCCTGTTAAACGGTGCTGTAACCAGCCGGTCAATGGCCCCATTGACGGCTCGTCCTTCATTGATCACAGGAATTATGACAGACAGATCAGTCGTCATGGGATGTCAATACCGCTAAAGTATGCGATCCCACGGATTTCCCCTGGCTGACCCGGATGTTTAAAGCAGACAGGTCGTCAAGGGTATCAATATCGTCCAGTTCATCAAGCAGTTCATATTGAATCGATTGTTTTTTCAAAGCTTCCATGGTTTGAACCAGGACCTTTGAAGAAGACCAGTTGATCCCCTGGAACGATCTTTTTGAAAACGCTGACTTTGTAAATCCGATCAAATAATATCCACCGTCCCGGCACGGGCCGATAACAGCATCAGTCCGACCCAGTGCCTGCCCGGCACGGATCAGGATTTCTTCACTGATCTCAGGAATATCGGTTCCGATCAACAAGATCTGCTCAAATCCTTTTTCAAATACAACCTCAAAGGCATTGGCCATTTTTTCACCAATCGTGTCACCATACTGGCCCATAAAGGTGTAATCATCCCCCAGCCATTGTACAAGCCGTTGTTTTTTTCCAGGCGGCCAGAAAAACAAAAAACGACTCTCAAAAGACTGCAACACCACAAGCGCATCCTGAACAAAGGCTTTGTACAATTCCAGGACAAAGTGTTCATCCAGACCCCTGGAAAGTCTGGTTTTCACCAGTCCTTTTTCAGGCACCCTTAAAAAAAGGATAACAGCCAGAGGGCTCATTTAAAAACGACTTTATGAACATCTTTATATGTTTTTGCAAAATGAAAGTTAATGCCCTCTTTAATATGCTCCGGCAGCATTTTAAATTCCGGTGCACATCCCTGGGGTAAAATAATTTCATTGACACCTGATCGCCTCGCAGCAATGATCTTCTCCCGGATACCGCCCACAGGCAGCACTTCACCGGTAAGGGTGATCTCACCGGTCATGGCAAGGGGACGGTCAATGGATTTGCCTGTGGCAAGGGACACAATCGCAGTGGCAATGGTCACCCCGGCACTGGGACCATCCTTGGGCGTTGCCCCTTCCGGTACATGAATATGGATAAATGCATTGTCAAAATAGCCCTCATCAATCTTGAAAGACTTCATATTGGACCAGACATAACTATAGGCAATGGCAGCTGATTCCTGCATCACCTCACCCAGTTTTCCGGTCAGCTTAAAGCCTGGTGTCTTTTCATGCACCCGCACAGCTTCAATGGGAAGCGTGGCTCCGCCCATGGATGTCCAGGCAAGACCGGTCACAACGCCCACCCCGGACATCTGTTTTTCATGGGCAAACACAGGTGGGCCAAGATAGCGTTCAAGGGATTGAATGTTCACCCGGATTCGTTCTTTTTTTTCTTTTAAAATACTGACAATGCTTTTGCGGATAATTTTATTGAGCAGCTTTTCAAGGTTCCTGACGCCCGCTTCCCGGGCATACCCTTCAATCAGATATCGAAGTGTGGGATTGGTAATGGTGATGATCTTTGAAGTCAGGTTATTGCGTTTGAGCAATTTTGGCCAAAGATGTTTTCTGGCGATCTCCATTTTTTCCCGGGTAATATAACCCGACAGATTAATCCGGTCCATACGGTCCAGCAATGGAGCCGGTATCGTATCCAGCTGGTTGGCTGTGCAGATAAACAGAACTTTAGACAGATCAAGGCGAAGGTCCATGTAATGGTCTAAAAATTCGCCATTCTGTTCCGGGTCAAGCACTTCAAGCAGGGCAGATGCCGGATCTCCCTGGTAGGACATCCCGATTTTGTCCACCTCGTCAAGCATGATTACCGGATTTGCCACTCCGGTATCCTTTAATGCCTGAACCATCTTGCCGGGCAATGCGCCCACATATGTGCGGCGATGTCCTTTGATTTCAGCCTCATCCCGCATCCCCCCCAGGCTGAAGCGATAAAATTTTCGACCCAATGCCTCGGCAATGGATTTTCCAATACTGGTTTTCCCCACTCCCGGTGGCCCCACAAACAGAATAATGGATCCTGAAATATCCTGTTTGTAAATGCCGGCTGCAAAAAATTCAATGATTCGCTCTTTGACATCGGACAAACCGGCATGATCCCGATCCAGTATTTTTTCAGCCCGCTTGATGTCTATTTTATCTTTGGAATAAATTCCCCATGGGTAAGCGGTAATCCAGTCCAGATAATTTCGGGTCACCCCGTATTCTGAGGAACCGGTTTCCAGAACTGACAGTTTTTCAATCTCTTCATTAAATTTTTGAACCACATGTTCCGGGGGTTTGAGTTTTTTAAATCTTTCTTTAAACTTGTCCACATCCGATGTTTTGTCATCTTTTTGCAGCCCCAGTTCCTTTTGAATGGCTTTTAGCTGTTCTCTTAAAAAGAACTTGCGCTTATTGTCATCCACCTGGGTATTCACATCTTTTTGAATCTTGGTCTGCAGCTTGGCGATTTCAATCTCCTTTTGCAGCATCATCATGACCTTTTTCATCCGGGCCATCACAGACGCAAGCTCCAATATTTCCTGCAGGTCATCCCCGGAAGCTGTGGTAATGCCGGCTGCAAAATCAGTCAAAGGACCTGGCTGATCCGGACTGAACATGCCCAGATACTGCCGGAGTTCTTCAGAGTAAAGCGGATTCAAGGACAGCAGTTGTTTGATGGCATTGATGATGGCAATGGCATAGGCCTTGAGTTCATTTTCATCTTCCTTGACCGGTTCAAAATACTCCACCTGGGCAACAAATGGCGGCTTATCAGAAAGAAAGCGTATGATACGGAATCGTTCAAGCCCCTGGGCAATAAACTGGATATTATCCTGGACATCAACAATATTCATCATCCTGACCACACACCCGACTTTGGGAAAATCATTCTTATAAACATATTTGCCCCTTACCTCTTTGACATAGGCAATCCCCAGCAGATTCTTTGAATCATGGGAGGCTTTGGTCAAAGTAAGCTCCCACCGTTTTTTGTTGACCACCAGGGGCTGTACCTGGGCAGGCATATGGGGCCGTCCGGTTATGGGGACAATATATAAAATATCAGGCTTTCGCACCTGCTTAACCAGTTGACCTTCTTTTTCATGATTCTCATCTTCAACGATTTCCGGTGTAACAGGTGTGTTATCATCCATCATAGAGCACCTCTTAATTTTTTTTCAATATGTCAGCAGAAATTGATATATGATAGCTATTATAATTGCGTTTTTGATTCTGACAACTTTCTAAAGCAAATTTTATACCCTTATCATAATAAAAATATTCGATAAAATTTAATGTTCTTAATACCAAACTTTTAGTTTTGTAAAAGATACCATATGAATGGGCCGATTAACAAACATTTGACTTTTTTTTTTGGAGACAAACATAAGCTTAACATCAAATGCGGATCAGCCACCGGGATGTTAAAAAGACTGGAACCCGTATGAATGCTCCACTTCCATGTTTCCGGGTTCCAGTGATAAGCTTATTTATCAGTCAGCCCTTCTACTGAAATTCTGATGTTTACCATATCATCCACAACGCCCATTTTATAAAATTTTCCATCGCCCACATGAAAATCCAGACGGTTCAGCTTAAATGAGGTTTCAAATCCTGCAACCAGTGATTTTGTATCCAGCGGATGCACCCTGGGACCATAAAAAGTAAATTCCATCATTGCCGGTCGTTGAACATCTTTGATGGTCATCATTCCCTCCAGGGCATATTGATTGTCCTTAACATGGGTTATTCTGGATGATTTAAATGTCATGACCAAAAATTTATCTGCATCGAAAAAATCTTTTGACCTTAAATGGTTGTCCCGTTTATTGTTCAGGGTATTCACGCTTTTCACATTCACGGAAAAATCAAACCTGGCCTTTCCCAGATACTGGGGATCAAACACCACGTCAGCCTCAAATTCTGTAAATTGGCCACTGACAACAGCAAAAATATGGTTGATATCAAATTGAATTGAAGAATGCGGCGGGTCCAGTTTCCATTGGGTTGCCTGAACGTTTCCTGCAAACACTGCAAAAAGAATAAGCATGGTTATCATCAATCGGTTTTTCATTATTAATCTCCTTTAATTTTTAAATTCAGCAACTCCGGTTTAGAAAAATTGGAATACAACTGCATAAAAAACAAACAGATAAAAAATTAAACCGGAAATCATATAGGCATAATCTAAGGCACGAACTATCCTGTGTAAACCCTGACAGATAAATACTGCGATCAAGTGTTGATAGAGATTCCGTTATTTTAAAAATCCTGAGGATTTGACCCACGTAAAGGCAAGAACACCCAGGGCGACGCCCAATACAGCCAGCAGGAGCATAAATGGCACGCCGGATTCAAACGGTTGGCTGACATTACTCACATGAACAAACACCCCGAAAAAAACAAGAATGGCTGACAGCCGGTGACTGACAAACCATTTTTTCCAGTCCATTTTAACCTGTTGACGTAAAAGCGGGTTTTGGCAAAAAATGACACTATAATATTCTCCAAAAGACCATATTAATTTGGCAAAACACCGAAAAATGGCTCAAATTTCATGATGGCTAATTCGGCAAAAAGTACGACAGGAATTTGGCAAATCACATTCTGGTCGCTCCGGGTCCAGTTGCCCTCACGGTCATAGGTCCAGAAAATGCCTGGTTTGTCGGATGCAGAGGAGGTGAGCAATCTGTCCAGGGCATCATAGGCATGTGTTTTTGAACCGTGCCTAAATTTGAACGGATCTCTTCCAAAACAATATTGCCTTGGTTGTCACGGGTTTGAATCTCATGTTCATAAACGGTTTGGGTTTGAGGAATGTCCCCTGAATTCTATATTCCCTGAATTCCTCTGAATTCAAAAATCCATTGAACAGTAGAAAATTCCTTTAGAACGGTCATTTAAATATATCGGCATTCAGGTTTTTGTAGGCTGCGTTCACCGCGGGGCTGAATTTATTGCCATTCATGACGGATGCTTCATAATTTCCCCCCACCGTCACGCCGGCCAGACTGGCTGAAGCGCCGGCTGTTCCCTTCCAGTCGATTTCCGTGACCTGGCCGCTGGTCAAATTCATTTTATAGGTCAATAACGTGCTCAATTCTCCACTCGCACCCACACCCTGACTGGCTGCACTCATTTTGATCCCGACACCCACGCCGCCCTCCACAATATCGGTATCCCAGTTGTAACCCAGGTTTGCGGCAATCAATGCAGAACCGGAAATAAAAATACTGCTGGGGGTAATCTTCAAATCTATGGGCCCCCAGGATTGAGAGATAAATAGAGCCTCGGTCAAACTTTCCGCTTCCTGACCCGGCGGTGTCTGGGCTGCCTGAAACTCTGCCATGGCCTTTTCCCTATAAACCTGTGCCAGTTCCTCGTTGACCTGCCTTAAATCTTCAAAGGTCACATCATCCCAACTTCCGTCCACCGAAGCACTTCCTGTAACGAATCCCAGAAACTGTGTCGTGAACGCCAGGGCATTATGAGAGAGGTCGGCATAATATTTATTTTTCGATTTTTGATCGGTGACTAGCCGGATGTGGGGCATGGTGTCCAACCACATTTTTTCCATCATCGGTTTAAAGGAATGGATATACTGGTACACCATGGTATCAAAACTGTTATGAAATGAATTCTCCCGTTCCTTGTTGCGAAGCAGCCCATACTCGATGGCTATTTTTTCACACAATTTCGCCTCGACATCCCAATCCAGACCCCGGGCCATAATTTCCTCTATTTTCTGGTTCTCTGTTTCCTTCAGCATGTTAATTTTTTGATCGGTCAAAGTTTTATCGTTCATGACAATCTCGGAAAATTTACTCTGCAATTTTGAAAAATACGCAAAATAGGCTTTTGATTTCTTTAAATATACCTGGAGATTGTACCACCTTATGTACCCTGTGATATTACCGTCCTCAACACCTATGGAATTGGCAAGTTCTGGATCAAAATTGGATAAGAAATTGATGAGTGCGCTGAAATCACCCGAGGCTGTACCCTCCTGTATCAGCGGGATTAATTGCATGAGGGCTGCCTGATCCAGGTAGGGTGGAAACTTGACTGTTCCGCTGCCGCTGATCTGAATACCCAGATCGGATAAAACTTTTTGATCAAGAGCGCCTATTTTCCGGATCCAGGGTTCGAAAAATCCCTCCATCTGCTCTTCAAATCCGGCAAATCTGTCCGTGTCAAAATAAAACATCTCATAGGAGCTTACCTCTGCGATAGAGGTAATAGCAGGCAGGATCAACCGATCGTTTTGGGGCAGATGATTGATTTTATTCCGGATCTGCTGCGCATCCACCGGATCAAACGCTTCAATCACGTCGGCTGTGGAAACGATCGCAAGCTTGCTGAGCTGATCAATTGCCGCCTGTGCGGTTTCCAGTGTATCGTCCACCAAATCCACATCCGGCGCTTTTTCCGAATCAAGAAGATCCTGTCTTGATTTCTGCATTTTACCAGGAACCCCCGGCAGCAGCATCTGATCATTTTTCAGCATTGAGGCAGCTTTCAACGGATCCTTCTTGCCAAGCCAGTATGCGGCAAGTCCTTCTCTTGCCCTGATATAACCCGGGACAAGATCCAGTGCAGCTTCAAACATTAACCGGGCATCCTCGAACCGGTCAAGGTCAATATAGATATTGCCAAGGTTAATCAGGGTATCTGCATTTTTCGGATCGAGAAATGCCGCATAGATATAAACAGCAACGGCATCCTTCCTGAGTTCAGTGCTGTCAAAACCACTGTTTTTGACAAACCTCAGCATGTTGATGGCCTCGGCCAGGTTATGGGCAATGACATTCTTATCGATTCCCTGGGCAAAAGCGATACTGGCCAGGGTCACCCCAAAAAAACGGCTTTCAGAAGCCAGGGCCGAACCCGCCATGACATTGCTTAAAAACAAGGCTTTTGAGACATCCTGCCCTTTCCCGTCAAAGGTCTTTGGGCAAAGAGCCGTCAATTTTGAAAAATCTGCCGACAGGTTTGCCTCTATCCTGTTCACACAGGTATTATAATATTTTTGCGCAATCCCCAGAATTTCTTTTTGTAAAAACTTGAATTGACCCTTATCCACATTCAACCCTAAAGCGACAATCAGATCGGTGAGGGTCAGTTGGCCGTCACCTGCTGGCAATGGTGCAATGTCAGCCATATTCTCGAGTGCGATATTGGAACTGCGCAAACCCGCCAGTATCTGCAGCAAAGCCAGGGAGTCTTTGATATCCATTCTTGCATCGCCTGTTAAATCGCCTTTTGGTAAAGTGGCTGCCCAGGAAAGGGATATCATGGCTGTCATAACCAGCAACAGCAATAAAATTGTAGAAAGTGATAAAACCATTTTCCGGATCAATATGGATAATCCAATCATTCTAACCCTCATTCATCTGCTTGTGTAAAATTCCAATGCCGCCATGAAACAAAGTATTCAGCAAAATACAGCAAATTTCGTGCCGGGTCATTGTTTACCGCTTCATTGACGGATAAAGAACAATTTTTAAGAAGCCAAAGGTCTTGTTTTCGCATCTTTAAGAAGCTTGAGTACCTCAATTTAACAGGGGGATTCAACCATTTCACATCTTTTTGGGAACTTGCTTTTTGTTAACCAACCCATAAAAAACCTCCAAAAATTGAAATATTATCTCCACCCTGATACAGGTACAACATGTTGTACCTGTATCAGGGTGATACAGGTACAACATGTTGTACCTGTATCAGGGCATCAAATCTAAGGCAAGAGAAAAAATC